>NZ_KB913017.1:1279100-1407004 GCF_000383975.1 Natronorubrum tibetense GA33
CTTCGACATGTTTCGGTTGGAACCAGCTGTTTCCGGACTCGATGGGCCTTTCACCCCTAAACGTAAGTCACGAGAGGGTATTGTAGGACACCAACTCTAACAGGCCTCCACGCACCTTTCGGCACGCTTCACCTTGCTCACGCCTAGATCGTCCGGTTTCGGGTTGTGCCCGTTTGACTCCCCGCGCTTGAACACGGTGGCCCTCGTCGTAAGACTGCGGCCATATCGGTTTCCCTACGCCTTCCTCGATAATCGAGTTAGACTCGTCAAACAGGCACACTCCCTGGTTCGTTTTTCAAAACGTACGACGGAACATCGGCTTCCTGTATGGCTTACTATAGGTTCGCACCTAGTTCATTGTATACAGGACCTTGTATGCCCCGTCGCTCTATCGCCAACTGATTTCACGCCCTATTGCACCTCCCTTCTGGGGGTACTTTTCAGCGTTCGTTCACACTACTTGTTCGCTATCGGTCTTGAGGAGTGTTTAGTCTTTGCAGTCGATGCCTGCAATATTCACGAGGGATATCCAACCCCCGATACTCTGGAGCTGACTCGTCTCCTACTGATCTACACTACGGGACTGTCACCCTGTTTCGTGCTCTATTCCAAGAGACTTCCTGCAGATGGTCAGAGAGTGGTCGTCAGTCCGAACACCACATTGCCCGTGAAGGCTTCGGTTTGGACTTTATCGCGTTCATTCGCCATTACTAACGACATCACATTCGTTTTCTTTTCCTGTCGATACTAAGATGTTTCAATTCTCGACGTTCCCCATTGCGCGAAGCAATTGCGGTGGGGATTCCCATTCGGAAATCCTGAGTTCTTAGCCTCCGTGCGGCTCCCTCAGGCTTATCGCAGCTTGGCACGTCCTTCTTCAGCTCTCAAGCCGAGCGATCCACCAGCTGGCACAGTAGCCACGTTCATCGGATCTGAATTGCAACGGAAGTTGTAATTCAAGAGTGACCCGGGAACGGGTCCAGTGGACGCCTGGACTACACGTACACACGGTCTCATCTGCACGCCGTAGACGCGGCATGCATTAACCCTTCCCAGCCACGTTTACACGGGCTGGTGCATCGGTTTTCGTTCGGATTAGATCAGAATCGCTTGCCCCACTTAAGGGGCACGATTCGATCGCCTCCGAGTGATGGACCCACAGGGATTCGAACCCTGGGCATCCTCCTTGCAAAGGAGGCACTCTACCACTGAGCTATGGGCCCACGTCCACACAAAGTGGACATCGAGACGAAAGCGTTAGCCTTGGTAGTTCTAAGGTGCCCGATCGGCCAACGGTTGGGTCGATCGAACGTGGAGTGTGTGGCGTAAAACGCCACACGAAAGGTGGGTCAGGCCATCGGCCTGATCCCGGTCTGTGGAGGTGATCCAGCCGCAGATTCCCCTACGGCTACCTTGTTACGACTTAAGCCCCCTTGCGAAGCCCAGATTCGACCTGGGAATCCAGGCCTCATCCGGACCTCACTCGGGTGCTTTGACGGGCGGTGTGTGCAAGGAGCAGGGACGTATTCACCGCGCCCTTCTGAGGCGCGATTACTACCGAATCCAGCTTCATGAGGGCGAGTTTCAGCCCTCAATCCGAACTACGACCACGTTTCGGAGATTAGCGTCCCCTCTCGGGGTTGCATCCCACTGTCGTGGCCATTGTAGCCCGCGTGTCGCCCAGCACATTCGGGGCATACTGACCTACCGTTGCCCGTTCCTTCCTCCAGTTTGGCACTGGCAGTCCTCTTAATGTACCCAGCCACCACAAGGGTGCTGCTGGCAATTAAGGGTGCGGGTCTCGCTCGTTGCCTGACTTAACAGGACGCCTCACGGTACGAGCTGACGGCGGCCATGCACCTCCTCTCAATGGCTCAGGTAAGCTCATCACACTGACCGTCACTGCACATTGTCGATGCTGGTGAGATGTCCGGCGTTGAGTCCAATTAAACCGCAGGCTCCTCCGGTTGTAGTGCTCCCCCGCCAATTCCTTTAAGTTTCATCCTTGCGGACGTACTTCCCAGGCGGTCTGCTTCTCGGCTTCCCTACGACACACCACAGGCTCGTAGCCTGTGGCACATCTAGCAGACATCGTTTACAGCTCGGACTACCCGGGTATCTAATCCGGTTCGTGACCCGAGCTTTCGTCCCTCACCGTCGGATCCGTCCTCCAGAGGCGCTTTCGCCACCGGTGGTCCGTCCAGGATTACGGGATTTCACTCCTACCCCAGACGTACCCCTCTGGTCTTCCGGTCCCAAGCCACACAGTTTCCACCGGACGCCTGCTCGTTAGGCGAGCAGATTTCCCGATAGACTTGCGCGGCCAGCTACGGACGCTTTAGGCCCAATAATAGCGGTCATCACTCGTGCTGCCGGTATTACCGCGGCGGCTGGCACCGGTCTTGCCCAGCACTTATTCCACCACCACCTTACGGTGGTGAAAAGCGAGGACTATATGCCCTCGCACTCGGAGTCCCCTTATCGCACTGGCGTGCAGTGTAAAGGTTTCGCGCCTGCTGCGCCCCGTAGGGCCCGGTATCTTGTCTCAGATACCGTCTCCGGGCTCTTGCTCTCACAACCCGTACCGATTATCGGCACGGTGGGCCGTTACCCCACCGTCTACCTAATCGGCCGCAGCCACATCCTATGGCGCCGGGGCATTTCGGATTCTCTGCAGTTCCAGCGGGAGAATCGTATCCAAGATTAGCCTCAGTTTCCCGAGGTTGTCTTGGTCCATAGGGTAGTTTGGCCACGTGTTACTGAGCTATCTGCTACGAGTCTAAACTCGTACAACTAGCATGGCTAAATCGGACTCCAATAGCAATGACCTCCGGCAGGATCAACCGGAATGCTATATTACTCCCGACCTTGTGGTCGGGAGGGTTCATTTGGCGGTGAATGTAAATTCTTGTACACACTCACACATAAATGGGTCCACGTTCGGCGACCTCAGACCGCGACCGGTCGAGCGTCACCGAACTACCAAGGCTAACATCAGATCCCTTCTGTACGGCGGACCGCAGGGGAAGGATCCTCATTTCCTTCGGATCTATTCATAGGTTGTCCGGGGTACATAACCCCTTCGAACCCTGTTGATCCGAGATGACGGAGCGAGTTGAACGCCCCGTCGATCACATATTCGTTTGCAATCCATCCGAGTGCCCTCGTACACTTAAGGGCATCGGATCGCAGATCGCCGAAAACCGCATCCGGCGAGTCGGTTGCGATCCGAACTGAACGCCCGGCCACGTATAAGGGCAACGGATCGTCGCGACCGGCGAAGCCGGCCACGAGCACATCACGTTCGGAACGCCCATATACGGATAAGGCCATCGGATCGAACCGATGGCAGTCGTGCGAGAGTGGATGGAGTGTCTACCTCCGTGCCGGGAAACGGCCAGAGGGAACGTGGCGTCGTGCGCCACGTTGTTCGCATTAGTATCGAGTGCCGGGTTACTATATAAGGCCGTCGAACGATCCGGCCATCGGAACCCGCTACCATGGCACGGTTTTCCATCGGTCAGTCACTGCGTTTACACGACCACACACAGCCGTTGCTCGAGCCCGAGTCGTTCCGGGCGATCGAACTCCGAGTAGAATATCACGCGGGCGGAGGTCGGCCGGTCATTCCACCCTTGCAGGCGCGGTCGGGCCGAATGAGACCCGCGTACGTCGTGTTCGAGCGTGCACGCGCAAGAACCTGTCGTGATTCGAGTGGCCGTGCCGGACAACCGAACGGGTTCGGACGTAGCGGGGACAAAGAGCAGATGCATCGATGCCGATAAACCACGTGCGTCGTAAGAGCTAGACGAATGGTCCGGAACCCGATCGCTTCGGAGTCAACGCCGTCAGCGGAGGAGATCTGCTCCGCGCTCGACGACCCCGACTGCCGAGAGATCATCCGGAATCTCGAGGAACCCATGACGGCTTCAGAGCTGACGAAACGGTGTGAGATCCCGCAGTCGACACTCTATCGAAAGCTCGAGCTGTTGACTGACTCGACGTTACTCGAGGAGTCGACCGAGATTCGCCAGGACGGTCACCACGCGAGCAAGTACGCGGTTGCGTTCGACGAGATTACGCTCACGTTGGACGAGGACCGGTCGCTGGCGGTGCAGATCGAACGACCGGCCCGGACGGCGGACGAGCGGCTGGCCGAACTGTGGTCGGAGGTTCGAAAGGAGACATGAGCCCACATCACACCGGCGCGACCGAACTCGCACTCGCACTCGCGGTCGTCAAGACGCTGGTGCTCGTCGTCGGGAGCGTCATCACGTACTTCGCGTTCAAGGCGTATCGGCGGACACGACAGCGTGCGCTCGGGATGCTCGCACTCGGGTTCGGACTCGTGACGCTCGGGCTCGTCCTCGCGGGAATGCTCTACGAACTGCTCAACGTCCAGTTGGCGCTGGGAATACTGCTTGAGAGTCTGCTCGTTCTGGCCGGCTTCGTGGTGATCGCGTACTCGCTGTACGTACAGTGAGCTACCCCGGAGTCAAGTGATTCGAGAAAGCAACACTCTCTCGTCACCACGTGGAATTTTCGATCCCGAGAGGTCGTCGGGCGGCAACGCCGCCCGAGTGCTCGAGGGACCGAAAGTCCCTCGCTGTCCGCGAACCCGAAGAGTTCGCTCGATCACGAAAAGTTTTCTATCTTCCGTACCCCCTGTTCAGCGAAGTCGACGACCTGTGGTGGCTCGGTGTACTCGTAGTCGGTCAGCGGACCGTCGTCGCCGTCCGCGTCGTCACCATCATCGCTCGAGAACAGAACCCGTACAGCCGGCGAGCGCACCGAGTGCGCCCGTGCCGGCGACAGAGTGGACGGCGTCGACTGCGGCGAGAGGTGTTGGATGTTATGGTCACACCTGAACCGAAGGGCCGACACGTGAAGGGGTATGAAGCGACTTCCCCGCCGGGCAGGAAGTCCGTCCCCGGTTTTCGGGCGTAACGAGTCTGTTGGGGTCGAAAAATCGGTTTCGACGATTCGATGGGGGGTACCGTCCCTATCGGTTCAGCGTGTGGATTGCGTGGCCGAGCGCGTTTTCGGCGGCCTCCATCACCGACTCCGAAAGCGTCGGATGAGCGTGGACCGTCGACGCGACGTCCTCGAGGGTCGCGCCGAGTTCGATCGCCAGTCCGAGTTCCCCGATCAGTTCGGAGGCTTCGGGGCCGACGATGCTGGCGCCGAGGACGTACCCCTCGGATTCCTCGGCGACGATTTTGACGAAGCCGTCCGAGTCACCGGTCGTCAACGCGCGGCCGCTGGCCCGGAACGGGAACTGACCGACGACCGTCTCGAAGCCGGCTTCTTCGGCCTCGGACTCGGACATCCCGACGGTCGCGATCTCGGGATCGGTGAAGACGACCGCTGGCATCGCCTGGTAGTCGATCGCCGACGGCTCGCCGGCGATCACCTCGGCGGCGATCTGTCCTTCCATGCTCCCCTTGTGGGCGAGCATCGGTTCGCCCGCGACGTCGCCCACGGCGAAGATGTGATCGACGTTCGTGCGTGCGCGCGAGTCGGTGTCGATGAAGCCGCGCTCGTCGGTCTCGACGCCGGCCGCCTCGAGATCGAGCGTGTCGGAGACGGGGCTGCGGCCGACGGCCACGAGCACCCGTTCGACGTCGAGTTCGAGGCGTTCGTCTTCGACGGCTTCGGCACTTCCACCGTCCGCTGCAGCGTCCTCGACGGGGTCAGCGATGACGCGAAGGCCCCCGTCCGGTTCGTACCACTCCGTGGCGGTGTAGCCGAATTCGAACTCGATCCCCAGTTCTTTCGCGCGCTGTTTGACCGGGCGTTTGAGGTCGTCATCGTAGCCCGGCAGGATCGAATCGAGCATCTCGACCACCGTCACATCGGTCCCCAGTTTCGCGAAGACGCTGGCCAGTTCCATCCCGATGTAGCCCGCGCCTACGACGACCATCGAGTCGGGAATGGAGTCCAGCGCGAGCGCCTGTCGCGAGTTCAGGACTGGCTCGTCGTCGAACGAGAAGTCCGGAATCGAGATGGGGCGCGAGCCGGTCGCGACGATGGCGTGTTCGAACTCGAGGGTCTCCGATCCCTGTCCCTCACCGCCGTGAGAGACGCGGACGGTGTTCTCGTCGACGAAGGTGGCCGTCCCCTCGAGCAAGTTGACCTGATTCGCCTTGCAGAGTTTCTCGACGCCGCTGGTAAGCTGATCGACGACGCCGTCTTTCCACGCGACCATCCCCGAGAGGTCGATCGCGGGGTTGGCGTGAATACCCATCTCCTCGGCCGTAGCGGCGTCGTGGGCGACATCGGTCGCCGTGATCAGCGCCTTCGACGGGATGCAGCCGTGGTTCAGGCAGGTGCCTCCGTAGGCTTCCTTCTCGACGAGCGTGACGTCCAGGTCGAGCTGTCCGGCCCGGATCGCGGCCACGTAGCCGGCCGGACCGGCGCCGATAATCAGCACGTCAGTCCCGGTAGTGACATCTCCGACAACCATCAGTTCGTTCCCTCCCTCGTGTGTGGTGTTACTGTGTACATGATAGTGGTAGTTGCTGGTAGGTATCCTACGCTACTCGAGCAATAGTAGGTGTGGATTCTCGAGGTACTCCATCACCGTGTTCGTGAACTGAGCGCCGACAGCGCCGTCGATCAGTCGGTGATCGAACGATAGCGACAGCGTCAGCACGGATCGCGGTTCGATCGACTCCTCGCCCGTCTCCTCGTCGACGACGACGCGCGGTTTGCGCTTGATCTCGCCGAGCGCGAGGATGCCCGCTTCGGGGTAGTTGAGAATCGGCGTCGCGTACTCGCCGCCGATACCGCCGACGTTGGTGATCGTGAACGTCGAGCCGCGGAGTTCGTCGGGGCTGATCGTCCGTTCGCGGGCCTTCTGGACGACCTCGTTCATCTCCGAGGAGAGCTGTAAGAGCCCCTTCCGATCGGCGTCGTCGACGACCGGCACCATCAGGCCGACATCGGTCGCCGTGGCGACGCCGATGTTGTAGTAGTCGCGGTAGACGACCTCCTCGTTTTCCTCGTCGATGACCGCGTTCATCTCGGGGTACTCCTGGAGCGCCGCCACGACGGCTTTCATGACGAACGGCATGTAGGTCAGCCGGATGCCCCGGTCTTCGGCTCGAGGCTTGAGTTGCTCTCGCGCTTCGACCAGGTCCGTCACGTCGACCTCGTCGTGGTGGGTGACGTGGGGCGCGCTGTACTTCGACTCGACCATGGCGTCGGCGATCGTCTTTCGGACGCCCGTGAACGGTTCGCGGCGCTCGCGCTCGCCCTCAGCGAACTCGGTTCCCTTCGAACCGACGGACTCGCCGGCCTCGATCGCTTCTCTGTCGGCCTCCTGGGCGCGTTGTTGGGCGTCGGCGTACTCCCGAACCGCCTCGGGTGTCACGAACGCCTCGCCGTCGCGCTCCTCGTCCGTCGGAACGGCGTCGATATCGACGCCCGACTCCTCGGCGATCCGTCGGGTCGCGGGCGCGGCGAGCGTCTTCTCGCGGTCGGCGGACTCGACGTTCGCTGGCGGTTCGCTCGACGGTTGCGCCTGGGTCTGGCCCCGACTCGAGGCACCGGCTGCTGTCCCCTCGCCAGTTCCTGCGCCGCTCGAGTCATCGGCGTCCGCCGCGGTCGATTCGTCCGCGGTTGCTCCGCCGGATTCCTGCGTCTGCACCTGTCCGTCGCCGGCGGGTCCGTCACCCGCGGCGGCCTGGACGTCCGCAGCGGTGATCCGACCACCGGGACCGCTGCCTCGAACACGCGTGAGGTCGATCCCTTCCTCGCGGGCCATCCGTCGCACGCGCGGGGGCGCGAAAACTCGATCTTCCGGCGTCTCGGCCTCCTCCGTCTCGGCACCGAGCGCGCCGGGACTGCCGGCGGGTTCGCCGCCTTCGGCCTCGTCCGCCTCGGCTGTCTCGTCCGGCGAGTCGACGCCTTCGGGTTCGCTCGCTCGCTCCTGTTGCTCGTCAGTCGTCGCCTCGCTCTCTTCTCCTTCCACGTTGAACGAGATAATCACCGTTCCGACCGGGACGACCTCGCCCGCTTCGACGTGTAACTCGCGGACCGTTCCGTTGACTGGCGAGGGAACCTCGACGAGCGCTTTGTCGGTCTCGACCTCCGCGACCGGCTGATCCTCGGAGACCTCGTCGCCCTCTTCGACCAGCCACGAGACCAGTTCGCCCTCTGCGACCCCCTCGCCGACGTCCGGTAGTTCGAACTCTCTGACCATCTTAGAACCCCACGGCGTCGCGGATGCCGTCCTCGATTCGTGCCGGTTCGGGCAGGTAGTAGTCCTCGAGCGCGTACAGCGGGAACGGCGTATCGAAGCCCGTGATTCGCTCGACCGGTGCCTCCTGATAGAGGAGCGCTTCCTCCTGGAGGGTCGCGGTGATCTCCGCGCCGAGCCCGCCCGTCTTCGGTGCCTCGTGGACGACTGCGGCGCGACCCGTCTTCTTGAACGACTCGACGATGGTGTCCTCGTCCAGCGGCGATAGCGTGCGGAGGTCGACCACCTCGGCGTCGATCCCCTCCTCGGCGAGGTTCTCAGCGGCCTCGATGGTCGGTCGGGTCATCGCTCCCCACGTGTAAACCGAGATGTCGCTACCCTCGCGGCGAACGGCCGCCTCGCCGAGGGGCACCTCGTAGGACTCCGTCGGAACGTCCCCGCGGAACGCCCGGTAGATGAGTTTCGGCTCGAGGAAGAGTACCGGGTCCGGGTCGCGAATCGCACTGATGAGCAAGCCCTTGGTGTCGTAGGGCGTCGAGGGGATGACGACTTTGAGTCCGGGCTGGTGGACGAACATCGCCTCCGAGGACTCGGAGTGGTGTTCGGGGGCGCGAATGCCGCCGCCGTAGGGTGCTCGGATAACCATCGGGCACGTATATCGTCCGCGCGAGCGCGTCCGCAGGCGCGCGGCGTGGGAGACGATCTGGTCGAACGCGGGGTAGATAAAGCCGAGGAACTGCATCTCGGGAACGGGACGCATCCCGTAGGCGGCCATCCCGATGGCCGTGCCGACGATGCCCGACTCCGCGAGCGGGGTGTCGATCACTCGATTCTCGCCGAACTCGTCGTACAGCCCCTCCGTCGCGCGAAAGACGCCGCCGTTCTTCCCGACGTCCTCGCCCATGACGACGACATCGTCGTCGCGTTCCATTTCGGTGTGCAAGCCGTCTCGAACCGCCTGTACGAGCGTGAGGCTCTCCGATGCTCCGTCCGCGTCTCCGTCCGTCTGTGTCTCTGCTGCCATTGTGTTACTCCAGGAGTGCGTCGTCGCCGTGTCGTTCGCGAACCGATTCGAAGTACTCGAGCTGTCGTTGCAACCGTCGTGGCATTCCCTCGTAAACGTGGGCGAAGATTTCTTCGGGGTCGGGCCGCGTAACGGCCTCTGCGGCGTCGATGGCGTCGGCCACGCCCGTCTGAATCTCCGATTCGATCTCCTCGACGCGTTCGTCGTCGAGGATCCCCTCGTTCCGGAGGTACTTCTCGAGGCGCGGGATCGGATCCTTCTGTTTCCAGCGTTCGACCTCGTCGTCGTCGCGGTAGACGGACGGATCGTCGGCCGTGGTGTGGGCACCGAAGCGATACTGGACCGCCTCGATGAGCGTCGGCCGGAGTTCGCCCTCGCCCGGGTTTTTGGCCTTCTCGACGGCATCGCGGGTGACCTTGTAGACGGCCAGCGGATCCATCCCGTCGACCTGGACCCCTTCGAAGCCGTACGCTTCGGCCTTCTGCGCTAAGGTGTCGCTGGCCGTCTGGCGCTCTCGAGGAACCGAGATCGCCCACTGGTTGTTGTTACAGAAGAAGACGTTCGGCGTGTCGAAGACGCCGGCGAAGTTGAGCCCCTCGTGGAAGTCGCCCTCGCTCGTCGCGCCGTCGCCGAAGTAACAGAGGAAGGCCTTCTCCTCGCCCTTGAGCTTCGAGGCCCAGGCGGCCCCAGTCGCGTGAGGGATCTGGGTCGCAATGGGCACGGCGACCGTGAAGATGTTGGCGTCTGCAGGGATCTGGTTGCCCTGCTCGTGGCCCATCCAGTAGAGCAGCGTGCGTTTCAGGCTCATTCCGCGAACCAGCGCGGTGCCGTGCTCGCGGTAGCTGGGGAACACCCAGTCGTCCTCCGCGAGCGCGTAGGCGCTGCCGATCTGTGCGCCCTCCTGGCCCGACAGCGGCGGATACGTTCCCATCCGCCCCTGACGTTGAAGGCTCACCGCCCGCTCGTCGAAGTGGCGAATCAGCCGCATCTGTTCGTACATCTGGACGAGTTCATCGGCGCTCAGGTCGGGCACCTCGGCGCCCTCGAGGACCCGACCGCCCTCGTCGAGTATCTGTACTCTGTCCCGGGGGTTTCGCTGTAACGTACTCACGGATAGACCCACCTGTACATAGACTAGGGAACTATCGCTCGGGATAAAGGAGTTTCCCAAAAAAGTTTACTATGAGAGAGATTCTTGCCAGCCACGCACAGGAATATCGGTTGCTCTCCGCCATATTCGAACGGGGTTGTTCAGATATGGATATTATGAATCATTCGTCTAATTTTGGCTCGAGTGGAGAGCGAAGAGTGGACAAAGCAGGAGTTTGACGGGAAGCGATGCGTTGACAAGCGACACAGCGTTCACGACGAGGCGTTGTCTCTCGTTCAGAAGCCGGTTCGTTCGGTTTGTTGCACACTCGAGTCGCGGGCGTCGGCTCTCGCTTCCTCGACGCTCTTGCCCTCCCGAAGCACGGCGTCGACGAACAGTTCGCCGGCCTTGTACGACGAGCGGACCATCGGGCCGCTGGCGCAGTACAAAAATTCCAGTTCGTCCTCGGCGACGCGACGCCATGTCTCGTACTTGTCCGGGTGGTCGTAGCGTCGCACCTCGAGGTGATCCGTCGACGGCCGGAGATACTGACCCAGCGTCACGATGTCGACGCCGCGCTCGCGCAGGTCGGCCATCGTCTGGTAGACCTCGTGGTCGTACTCGCCGTGGCCGAGCATGATCGAGGTCTTGGTGTAGATGTCGGACTCGCGATCGACCTGCTCGAGCACCCCGAGACTCTGCTCGTAGCCCGCGCGCCGGTCCCGGACGGGAAACTGCAGGCGTTCGACGGTCTCGACGTTGTGGGCGATCACGTCCGGATCGGCGTCGATGATCTTCCGGACGAGCCGTTGCTCGCCCTGAAAGTCGGGTATAAGCACCTCGACGAGAATGCCCGGATGACGGTCCTTGATCTGCCGGATCGTCTCCGCGAAGTGGCCCGCGCCCTGATCGGGCAGGTCGTCCCGATCGACGCTCGTCAGGACGACGTAGTCCAGCCCGATTTCGGCGATCGCCTCCGCCACGTTCGCGGGTTCGTCGGGATCCAGCGGCTCCATCCCGCCGGTCTCGACGTCACAGAAGTTACAGGCTCGAGAGCACCGATCCCCCATCAGCATGAACGTGGCCGTCCCGCCCGCGCTCTCACCGGTTCCCGCTCCGCCGGACCAACACTCGCCCAGATTCGGACAGTTGGCCTCCTCACAGACGGTGTGTAGGTTGCGTTCGCGCAGCGTCTCCCGGATGCCCGCGAACTCCCGGCCCGACGGCGGCCGCATCTTCAGCCAGTCGGGCTTGCGTGCGCTGCTCATACCCGTACGAAGGGGCCCTCGGTGAAAAACCGTGGTGGTTCCGGGGGTTGACATCCCCTGCCGCGCGACCTCGAGATCGCCCAGACCGTTCGAGTATCGCGTATGTCCGGGTTACGTGAGTTTAGGGGCCTCGTACCCCCGATAGCGTTATGCGGGCGAGTGGAATACCCTCGAGCGATGGCCTTCAGCACGACTCCCGACTGGTTTCACATCAGCGACGACGACGACGTCGTCTGGGAGAGCCGTCCGCACCCGATTACGATGGGCGCGGGGCTCCCGGTCGGGGTCGTCGTCGCGCTGCTCGGCCTCGTCCTCGCCGGCTGGACCGCGGGCGACGGCGCCGGGTTCCTGACGATCATGGGTGTCCTCGTCGCCCTCGGCGGCGCAGGGCTGGCGTTCGCACGCTACCTCGTCTGGACGAATACCCGCTACGTGATCACCACCTCCGAGCTGTACAAGAAGTACGGCGTGGTCTCGCGGGACGTCACCCAGTTTCGCCTCGACCGCGTCCAGAACACCAGCCTCAGCCAGGGCGTGGTCGGCCGCGCACTCGGCTACGGCGACCTGACCGTCTACACCGCCGGCTCCGGCGACCCCGAACTCACCTTCGAGCGAGTCCCCAGCCCCGAGCGCGCCTCGAGTCTATTGAGCGACCAACTCGAGGAGACGTCGACCGACGAGTCGGTCGTCTGAACTCCGACCGATCGACGGTATTCGGGAGCGGACGGAGGGCCACGAGCGCGGCCGTGCAAAAACCTGCACGTTGAATCGCATCTGATCGCGCACAAATGTTCGAAAGGGAGATATTCAAGCTGGCCAAAAGTTATATACAGCTATCATTAGTAGCTGAAACAGGTATTCACTAATGGCAGAAGCAACTGCAGGAGCAACCACGAACGACAAAGAAATAAACGAAGTGCTCGCAGCACTCATTTCGTTCCTCATCCCGGGTGTCGGACAGATTTACAACGGACAAACCTCTCGCGGACTCGCCTTCCTCGGCATCTACTTCGCGTTCTGGGTGTTCACTGTAATTATGATGTTCCTCCTCATCGGATTCATCATTATGTTCATGGCACCGCTGATTCACATCGCTGCCGCCGCCGACGCCTACATCCAGGCGGGGAAGATCAACGCCGGTGAAGTGAGGCTGTAAGTCGGAAAGAGTGAACGGATCGGCGTTTTCTGCGCGGTTGAGAATTACACGAATAGCCGATAGATGGAAATATTCTTCGAGTCAAATCACAAAGCCCATTAGATAAACCGACATCCAGGCCGACACAATGACGCCACAACTGTCGACAGCCACCGACGGCGCGGTATCGCGCGGTTCGAGCGTCGCGGCGAGTGCGGGACTCGGAGTCTTGGCCGCCGCGATCGGCTACCTCGTGAGCTACGTGCTGATCGTCGACGAAGTCCGCGACGCCTTCGGCGGCGACGTCGCCGACTGGAAGGGCGTCGCCTGGTACTTCTACAACGCACACCTGGTCGACATCGAGACGACGGGTTCGTTCGGCGGGTTCGGCGGCTCGAGCACCGTCGATTTTATTGCTGAGTCCAGTGCGACGAGCGCAACGCTGCTGTACGTCGTCCCGCCGCTCGTCTTGCTCGGGATGGGAGCCATGCTCGCCCGACAGTGGAACGTCGCCGATATCGGCGAGGCCGTCACCGTCGGCGCGCCGGTGACCATCGGCTACGCCGTCGTCGTGGGTCTCGGCGCGCTCGTCGCCGAGTCCAGCGCCGAGGGATCGTTCTTCGGCATCGAGGCGAGCGGCTCGGTCGCGCCGGAACTGCTGCCCGCGATCGTTCTCGGCGGCATCCTCTACCCGCTGGTGTTCGCCACCGCAGGGGCCGTGCTCGTGGCCGTTTTCGGCTCGCGGTAAGCGAAAACTCGAGTTCCGTCACTCCGCCGAAACGCGCCTCGAAGGAAACGCCTTTGACCCGTCACTCCCCGTGTGAGGGTGATGGAGGTCGCCGAGGTTCTTCCCGAATTCGCGGACGCTTTTGCCTTCGAGGAGTTCAACCGGATGCAACGCGAGGCACTGCCAGGGCTGCTCGAGTCCGACGAAAACGTGGTCGCGAGCGCGCCGACGGCCTCGGGCAAGACCGCGCTCGCGGAGCTGGCGATCTGTAAGGCGCTCGCCGACGGCGGGACCGCGCTGTTTATCGCCCCGCTGCGAGCGCTGACGAACGAGAAAGAAGACGACTGGGATCGCTTCGAAGAACTGGATTACTCGGTGTACGTCGTCACGGGTGAGCGGGATCTGAATCCCCGACGCGCGCGACGCGCGGACATCCTCGTGATGACGCCCGAGAAACTCGACTCGGCGACCCGCAAACACGACTCTCGACGCTACGACTTCGTCACCGACATCGACGTCTGCGTCATCGACGAGGTCCACCTGTTGGACGCCGACCGCAGAGGGTCGGTGCTCGAGGTTACGATCTCTCGCCTCCGGCGACTCTGTGACCCCCGCATCGTCGCCCTCTCGGCCACGATGCCGAACGTCGACGACGTGGCCGCGTGGCTCGACGCGCCCGACGAGACCACCTTCGAGTTCGACGAGAGCTATCGTCCCGTCGACCTCAAATCGGGCGTCAAGACCTACACGCACGGTGACAACGCCTTCGCGGACAAGTACCGCCGTCTGTATCGTGCGATCGACCTCGCGGAGCCACACCTCCGGGAGGACGGCCAGTCGCTCGTCTTCGTCTCCTCCCGCCAGGACACCGTCCAGGCGGCCAAGAAGGCGCGAGACGAAATCGCCGAACGAGACATCCCGATGGGCGTTCGCGGCGAGTACGAGTTCCACACCGATCTGAAGGAACGACTCGACGACGACACGCTCTATCACTCCGTCCTCGACGGCGTCGCCTTTCACCACGCCGGGCTCTCGAAGAACGACCGCGACCTCGTCGAAGAGTGGTTCAAAGAGGGACACATCGAACTCCTCTTCTCGACCTCGACGCTCGCGTGGGGCGTCAACCTCCCCGCGCGCTGCGTCGTGATCCGGGATACGAAGATCCACGACCCCCTCGAGGGCGAGGTCGATATGAGTCCCCTCGATGTCCTCCAGATGCTCGGCCGCGCGGGCCGACCGGGCTACGACGACGTCGGCTACGGCTGGGTCGTCTGCGACGGCGCGGACGCGGACAAGTACCGACGGCTGCTTCGCGACGGCAAGGAGATCGAATCCCGCCTCGCGGAGACCTTAGAGACCCACCTCAACGCCGAGATCGCGATGGGGACGATCACCGATCTCGAGGACGTGATGGACTGGCTCGAGACGACCTTCTACTACGTCCGCGGCCAGTCAAAGCCCGAGGAATACGAGTTCCCGAACCTCCGCGGGCGCGTCCGGGACTGCCTCGAGCAGCTGGTCGAGCGCGGCTTCGTGGAGATGGACCCCGAGACCCTCTCGATCGAGGCGACGCCGAGGGGCGTGCTGGCCTCGAAGTACTACCTGCGCCTTGCGACGGCCGTCACGTTCGCAGAGCTGTGCGACCGCGCCGGCGAGGACGGCGGAACACTCGAGGCCGACGACATCCTCGAGGCGGTCGCGACCGCCGAGGAGTTCGACTCGGTCTCGGCCCGCCAGTCCGAACGCGACGCGGTTGACGCGGTGCTCGTCGGCCGAGAGACGGGCGACCTCGAGGCAGGCCAGCGGAAGGTCCTCGCAATTCTCCGGGGGGCCGCGGACGGATCGACGCCCGCGGAGCTCTCGAGCGACGCGTGGGTGATCCGTCGCAACGCGACGCGACTCATCTCCGCGCTTGGGGCGTTTCTCGACCGTCTCGCGGGACCCCACGCGGCCAACCTCGCCCGCCGGGTCGAAGCCCGAATCGAGAACGGCGTCGCCGAAGACGCGGTCGGCCTGACCGCCATCGACGGCGTCGGACCGGGGCGAGCGAGCAAACTGGCCAAAGACGGGCTCTCGACGCCCGGCGACATCGTCGAGACTGGTATCGAGGGGCTCGTCGCTGCCGGCCTCTCGGAAGGGGTCGCAGAGCGCGTCTACGAGGGTTCCCAATCGCTCCCCGCAATCGAGATCGACTGGGGTGAGTTCCCCGAAACCGTCGCGACGGGCGAGAACGAGGTCTGTGAGGTAACGGTTCGGAACGTCGGCGAGCCTTCGCGGGCCGGCCTCCGGGTGACGGTAAATGAGGTGGAGATGACCGCCACGAGCACCTACCTGCGCGACGAGGACACCGTCCCCGTCGGCGTTTTCGGAGCCGACGCCGAGGACCTCGAGTACACCGTCAGTATCGTCTTTCCCGAGGAGCCACTCCTGCCGATCCGAGAGCAGCGGACCGTCGACGTCGTCTGAGCGCGCGGCGGGCGACGACCACGCCCACGCCGGTAACTCGAGCGCGGTGGGTGACGCTCGCTGAAACGCGGGTTAGTCGCTCGCCCGACCCGGCGGATACGGAAGGCCGATAGCTCTTTACAGTTCTGTTGACCAGTTGTGCTATATGCAACCGGACCGCTGGGTAGCGGAACGGGCGTCGATCGCTGATTGGTCGGTCGCTACGGTTCGGGAGACGCAGGCGACCGGGTGGGGAATCGACCGATCCGATGCGGTCGTTGCCGTTCTCGGAAACACGGGGCTGATAGCGACGCTCGTAATCGGAGTGCTCGTACTGCTCGCTGGTGGACTGATAGTCGTGATTCGATCCGGATCGGCGGCGTCGACTAACTCCAGCGCTGAGCCGGCGAACCAGACCGAGACGGAGGCGACGACAGCGACCGAGACGGCTGATCCGAAAGCCGAGTTCGAAGAACGAATCGGATCCCAGACACTCGATCGACTCGAGCCGATCGCACCGGAGGCGGTCGAGCGCGTCCGGACCCGTCGACCGGGCGACCGTGAGGAACGGACTGAAACGGTCGATCAGCTCGAACGCGAGTTGCGTCGAGGCGTCGAGGATGCGATTGTGAACGGCGACCTCGACCCGAGCCTGACCTCGCGATACGGAGAATCCTACGAAATCGTCAATCTCCCGAGCCGGTACCGCGAGGTTACACTGCCGCCGTCGAACGAGACGATACACATCACGGATCTCGAGAGCGTCGCAGGAGATGCCCTCGAGCACGAAGCGGGGGTTCGGACCGTCGAGAAAACCGTCTCGCCACTGTACGATCACTGTCGAGAGATCGAATCGTACGTCGAGCAACGGGAAGAGGCGTTTGCAACGCAGTATACGGCCCTCGAACGGACGCTCGAGGATATCCGCGAGCTGACCGACAGGCTCGAGGGGTCGCTGGGCGAACGGATCTCCGAATTCGTCCTAGAGGGACGACACGGCGAAATCGACGGCGTCGTCGAAATCGAACGGCAGCTCGAAGCAGCGACCCGATCACTGCACCGCTGTGCGTTCGACGAGGCAACACGGACGCTTCGCGACGCACGCCGAGAGAGCGACGAACTACTGCTCACCGTGGACTTTCTTGGCGGACTCGTCGGAACAATCGAGCACGGGAGCGCCCAAATCGAGATACCCGATGGCGTTTCGGTGGCGTTCATCACCGACCTCACGTCGGTCGTCGAACGCGCGTACGACGTCACTGTCGAACTCGAGGGTCGAACGATCATCGTTGACGACCATTCTGAGTCGGTGACGGGCAGTGACCGAACGGCTGATTCGACGGTGACATCGGTGTCGTCGGACGATAGCGCATCGCAGACTGGTCAGCAACGAGAGCGAATCGCGCCGGAATCGGTTGCCGACGAGCTCCTGTTCATCCTCCGGGAACTCGACAGCGTCGGCGATAGCGAGACTGTCGAATGCCAGACCGAACAGCTGCCGGAGACCGTCGCACGACCCGAGGTGCTCTCGGAGTTGGCGACGTTCTGTCGGCGACAGACGGATATCGTTGCGACGGTCGAGTTACAGGACGGCGCGCCGCCGGGATTTCTCGAGCTCGAGTTCGTCGACCAGTTCGGGGCAAGTAGCGGACTCAAAGCGCTTCGAGAGCGATTTACAGATCGGTACGGCGGCTGAAAAGTAGGAAAATCTACTGCCCCGAGAGCGGAGGATAATAACCGTACTGGCCGTTCTCCGGTATCCACCACACGTAATACTTTAGATAGTTCCGCCGTACGGGTAAGATATCCGGAATGACCAACATCTGTAAAATCTGTATGCAACGGGCAACTGAATGGCAAGGTGACTCGCTCACCGACCACGTTCGAGCCGCACACGGTGACGAACCGGCCTCGGTGGAACAAGTGTATCCGGAGTTAGCGGGCGCGCTCGAGGAAGCGGCTCCCGACGGAGAGTCACCGGTGACGGACGGCTCAGCGATCGACGGTCCAGACGACCGGCCAAGCGACGAGTTGATGGACGACTCCTACGGGAAAAAATGGTTCCTCATCGGTGTTGGCGGCGCAGGAAACAACATTCTCGACGCGGTGTTGCTTCGACGCGAGACGCTCGAGGAGAACAACGAACGACGGGCGCGGATCTGGAAGGGGGGCCTCGCCGGCTACGGGCTGTTGAACACGAACGTTAGCGAACTCGAACAGACCTACTACGCCCAAGAGGAGAAAGAATACAGCCGTAACGACCTCCTCCCGAACAGCATCATCGGGTTCGGAAAACACGACTACGCCGGCGCTGGCTACCGCTGGGACATCGGCAAAGAACTCATCGAGGCGGATTTTGCAGACGACGCCGATCCCTTCCGGGAGCGATGGGATCTCCGAAAGGATCGGATTCAGGACTCCCAGGCCGTCATGTTCGTCCACAGCGTCACGAAAGGGACCGGCTGTGGGTCGACACCGGTGCTGGCCGAGAAGATCCGCAACCAAGTTCTCGAGAACGATTTCGTCGTTCCGAAACCGTTGTTCAGTAGTATCGTTATCCCATCAAAAGGGACCGAATACTCGGAGTTCGGCGGGCGAGCAAAAGTCAACGGGATCGTTGGTCTCGCGCGTGCCTCTCGAACGGTCGACGCGATTATTCCGTTCGACAACAACCGTCTCGAGAACGTGCAGGCGGATATCCGTCCGCGAATCGACCGCCTCGACGAGTATAATCCGCCACAGTACCAGGAGATCAACAAACCGCTCGTCGCGTTTCTCGAGGCCTTTACCATGTCGTCGGTCCCGCAGTTCCTCGATCGGGACGCGACGATGTCCATCATGGGCGACGTGTTCGACCCTGCGGACAGTTTCCGTCCCGTCCAAGACAAGTACCGGCACGATCCGGATAACGAGTTCACGCCGGCAGTGATTCTCGCCCCCGTCTTGGGGCGGTCGCGCGCGAACTCGTTCGACCGCTCGAAACTCGAGATTCTCGTCCGGAACGCACTGTTCCAGAACAAACTCGCCGAGTTCGATCCGACGACCGCGTGGGGCGGAACCTTCCTCGTCTACGGTCCCGAAGAGAAGATGGCCGAAGTCTCGGAGTTCGTCGCCGACGGAACGCTCTCGAATATTATCGCGGGCGAGCAGTTCTTGGATGCCGGCGGAACGAGCGGAATCGAATCGATCGACATCCATCTCAAACAACTCGTCACCCCGTACCTCGACGACGTTTACCTCTGGGGAACGCTCTGGAATCCAGAGATGCCGTCACTCGAGGAGATGTACAACCACGCCCAGACGCTCAAGCAAGAGGGGAACAGCCAACAGGCCGAAAACGTTCGAGACGCGTGGGAGAACGTCGAAACGCTGTTCTCCTGTCTGGGACGAGAGAATATGGCGTGACGTGGTTTGCTGTAACGACGTACCGGTGAGGCCGTAGGACCGAATCACGGCCCCACCGAAAACGACTGACAGTAGACAGTTCGAGTCGATCGAGACGTACTCGACGGTGCGGCGACAGCAACCGACCGGTCTCGTCGGCGTCCTCGATCGGCCTCGAACACGGCCAACGCCGAGAGGGGAAACGATCGGACGGGACCGAATTTCGATCATCCAGCCGAGCTAGCCTCGGAATAATCCGTAAACGAGACATATCAGGGCAGAAGGTTAATCACGGATTGCACTCATGCGTTCGCTGTGCAATGGCAGCGGATGGTAATACGCTCCGGTGGAAGCTCGGGTGGTCACCGTGGCTCGTGATCGGCAGTATCGTAATCGTCAGTACAATCGTCGGCGTGGCACTGGAAGCCACTGGTTGGTTCTTCATCCTCGGACTCGCGGCGGGATTCGGGACATGGTATTGGGGTGTTGTAGAGATCAACAACAGCTATCAGCCGTATATCGAGAGCTTTCTCAGTCGATCCGAACAGAACGCGAAACGCGGAATCAATGTCGAAGACGGTGAGCTGTACAACCTGACGTACACATCTGGACAGTCCCCTCTGCTGGTCGAACCCGATGATACGTACTTCAACACTACGATCGTCGTGACCGAGACATCGATCAACCTCAATAAAGGGGCGACGTACAACATGAAATCCCGCTCAGGAAAGGGTGGCGGGACGAACGAAGAGATTTATTATGATCAAGTGACCGGAGTTCAGTCCCATCAGGGCGGGAACGTCACCGAACTCGAGATTCAGATGTCCGGCGGCAACTCGACTAAAATCCGATCGAACAAGACGGATACCGTCGATTCGGTCGTCTCCGACGTCAGACAGCGTGTCCGCAAACTCAAGCGGCCCGGAGCCGGCCGTCAACGGCCGGATACTACCGGCTCGATGGCTCACGCTGCCGGCAGTGAACAACAGGAACCCCCACGAAGATCGTCGGCAAACGATTCGACGGACCGCTCTGCGCCCGATGACACAGGAACCGAGTCCTCGAGCCACGATTCGTCACCCCACCCCGTCACAGCAGTCGCGGACAGTGTCGGCAGGGACGCGAACCCACGTGACCCGCTCGCCGAGGAGTTATGTCGCATGCTCGCCGATCCGTCAGCAAACGAAGCGCAACTCGAGACGACGCTCGAGACCGTAGTCGACCGACTCGAACGGACGAAAGCGGTTACGGACACCGTCGAACGGATCGACGACCCGACAGCGACGACACAGGTCGAATCAGCAAAACGAACGCTCGTCGAGCAGGACGACACGCTTTCGAACACCGTCGAACGACTGCTCGATCGACTCCTCGAGGGTGAGGAGGCGTCCACCGTTACCGAACTCGAGGAAACGCTATCGGAGCGTGAAGCCGAACTGGAACGGCACAAAGCTGTCGAGAACCGCCTCCGAGATGCAGCCAGTTCGATCTGCCGAGATGCCAGCCAGCGCGGTGTCGTTTCCTTCCAATCGGAGGATGTCATCGATCGATTGGATCGGCTCGCAGCCGCACTCAAACGCGAGGATATCGTACTCGAGACGCCAGATTCGACGGGAGGATTTTCGTCGGTCGTCGACGATGTCGAACGGACGGCCCGACCGCAGACGGCTCAATCCAGACAGCTCCTTGAGACGATCGGTAACCCCGAACAAACCGAAGCGCAGAGACGGTCGGCTCTGCAGTCGGCGGTCGAGACGCTCGACGAGTTCGCCGATTTACAGGCCGCTGTCGCGGATATCGGCGAGCGCGACGTTCGTCGGCGGCTCGACTCGCTCGACGATGAACTGCAGTCAGAAGACGGAGCGGTCTATCGCCACCTCGCCGATCGAGTTCGGGAGTTGGAGTCGATGCTCAACCGCGGTGGCGTCGATGACGTGCAGTTGTACGCGATCTATCAGGAGAGTACGTTCTACGATCGGACGTTTCTGCCGCGGTTGTCGCGGTCCCAAACCGAGTCGGAGTCGGTCGATACCGATCAGCTCCGCAGCACTGTCGACGCGCGCATCGCGTCCATCGAGAACGAATACGTTTCCGTCAGAGCCGATCACAACCATACGATCCCGACGCACTTCCTGTCGCTCGCGGAGGAACTCAGCGCGGAAGCGGACTCGCTCGAGAGACGACATCCCCAACGCGCGGCCGGTGTCCTGTCAGCTACAGATGACCTCCTCGGCCACGTAGAACAGCTGTACGAGCGAAACGAGTACAGCGTCATGCTTCGCCGGCTCCGTGGGTGATCCCCGCTCGAGGCGTGCATCGATATCAGTCGGTCGACCGTCACGCGACACGGACGTGTATTCTTTGTTAGTACGCATTCATATTTCAGCATATACTCCTCAAATTACGCCTTAATGGCGCGGAAGGGGCGATAAACGCGGAAGGGCCAATATCTTTAATAGGTGATATTCGAGAAAGTCTATTATCAATACATGTGCCAGTCAATTACTATTTTCAGCGGAAAGCAGAACCGCTGGCTGATACGCAAATGACGTACCTGTTCGTAGGGGCGGGACAGGCGGGTGGTGCGATCGTCGATTCCATCTTCGAATACACCGACGATTCGATGCTCGGACTGTTCGAATCGACCGACATCTCGACTCTCGGTCGACCACTGGTGTTCAATTCGACGATGCGTGATCTCCAGAACCTGTCGAACGTTCCCGCCGAAGATCAGTACGGTGTGGCAGAACAGCACGGACTGGTTCAGGGAACCGAACCGGGATTCGAAGAGATGGTGACTGGCGGCTTCGGGCGGAATCCAGTTGCCGCCGACGAGGTGATGGACGAACACGCGTCGGAACTCCAAACGATTCTTGGCGAGAAGTTCGGTACCGCCTTCGAGTCGGACCTCGACGAAGAGAGCGACGAGGACGCTGGAGAGATCGATCCGAGTGGGAGCGACACGATTCAGTTTGCGTTTCTCTTTCTCGGACTCGGCGGCGGAACGGGCTGTGGAATCGGTCCGCACCTCGCCCGTCAACTCAAGGAGTTCACCGATGGCCGGACCCAAATCGTCGCGGTCGCAGTGCTCCCAAACACCCGAGGAGGAGCGACGGGGGACGACGACACTAGTGCAGGCCGGCAGGCGTGGAACACACGGTACGGTCTGGACCGCCTCGAAGACGAAGTCGACGGCGTCATCCTCGTCGATAATCAGCGCCTCTCCTACCTCGATTCGGCAGGTGGCGAGTTCGGAAAGTACAACGAGTACGTCGCCACGGCGATTCACGATATGGTTGCAGGACCGATGCTGAATAGCGTCGACGCGAGCGAGGTCGATGGGATCGACACACCGGACATCGACGTTCGAGACCTCCTCACGTCGCTGTCGTTCGGTGTCGGCACCGACGAGGCGAAGCCGGGATACGGTGCGATCGGCCGGTCGGTAACCATGACCAGATCATTGGCGGGCTATCTGTTACCGGTCGTCGGTAAGCGCGCGATCGACAGCGCGGCGATTTCCAGACTCTCAGTGTCGAAACAATCACTCGCGAACGCCGATATCGGCGACGCACAGAAGGCCATCGCGTTGATCAGAGCACCTAGCTCGAGGCTGGGTGCTGGTCCACACAGCGTCGAGACGGGAACGGTGAAAGAGTTCCTCGAGGGGAGTTCTCAGTTGGGAGAAGTCAACCTCGGCGTCGCACTCAGCGATCGGAACCTCGTCTCGGTGACGAGCGTCCTGACCTACCGTCGCGAGGATATCGATCGCCTCGAGGAGATCGAATCGGCGGCCGACGCCTACGAGGAAGAGACGGAGGAACTGCTCGCATGAGACGCGGGCGGGTGCGGATCGTGACTGGCGTGCTCGCGTTCGTCCTGACAGTCAGTGTGGCTGCCGGAACGAGCGTCGCAGCTGGCACGTCGTCGGTCGGGCAGGCCATTGACGCAACCGAACTGGCGATGACGACACAGACGCTCGCTGGCCAGCCACTCCTCATCGCGGCCGGCGGACTCCTTCTCGGCGCAGGTCTCGGCGTCGCGGTTGCAAGTGGTCTCACCTACTGGTACAAGAACAGAGAGATCCAGGGGCGACTACGATGATCGGGCGCAGACAGCTCGCAGTGGGCCTAGTGATACTGGCGATGGGACTCGTCGTCGTCACCGGGACTGGCGTCGCAGACACGGCAGAACACTGTGACGACGAGGAGGCGGCGATCGTGAGTGAGTTCGACGAGACCCTTGCGAATAATGAAACGCTCTCACTACACGAAGAGACGACGTTCGAGGTCGCCCACTGCGGTGAGACGAGAACGCAAGACGACTGGTTGAACCACTCGAACGCGGAGGGGTTCAACGTGTCAGATCGGAATAACGGCGTCTACACCGTCGAAATTACCGGGAAAACGCCGACGTTCGACTTTGCAGACTACGCTGAAGTTGACGAATTCGAAGACGAACCCGACGGACTCGTCGTCGAGGTCCCTACGCCGGCGACGTTCGGCGAGGGCGGCGAACCTGCCGATCCCGACGGAGAGTACGAAGCACTCGTCGCAGAGTACCACGATGCAACTGTCAATTTCGAGAACGCAACCGACGAGTTGGACGCGGTTCGGGAGACCATCGAGTCGAGCGACGATCCCGATTTGGAAGAGGCACTCGAGACGGTGAACGCGGTCGAAGAGCGCCAGGAGAGGATGACCGGCGCGGAAACCGCGGCTATCGAACACGTGATCCAAGAGATGGATGATGGGAATATGACGGGCGCTTTCGGAGCCATCGCGACGATCGAAGCACAGCAACACGAACGCGCGGATTCGCTCGAGAAGTCGACCGAGACCTATCGGACGACGGTCGAGAACGAACGGGACGAGCCACAAATGACGGTTCGACTCACGCTGGGTGGCTCGCTACTGGGCGGGCTCCTGGCCGGGGTTCTTGCGGGCGCGGCGATACCGCTCGTCGCCGCGAAGCGCGTCGAGTCGAAAATGCGACTGAGTCGGAACGTGACGTACAATCGCAACACTGCACTGTTGCCGATTCTCGTGGGCGTCGTCCTCGTGATCGGCGGGATCGCGGTGCTTGCCCTCGTCGGCTGGGCGGATCTAGTGGGGGTGATTCGATGAACGCGAACGCGAAGACCGCGTTCGGCATCGGCGCCCTCGTCGCCCTCGCAGCAGCGGCCAGTGCCGGCGTCTTCGTCTGGTCCGGCTCGCAGGCGGCAACCTGGTTCGTGATCGTGGGCATCCCCCTGATCACCGTGGCAGGAATCGCACTGTATGTCCGCGGCGTCATCGCACGGAGCGGGACGAGCGAACAGCAGTTCGTTCGAACCCGTGCCCAATCGACTGCCGAGGAGTTTCAAACGTGTATTCGTCGGATAAACGAACTGCAGAACGCTTATTCCGACTGGAATCCCGCAATCGACGCACGGCTGGACTCGGTCGCCGGTGACTTCCGAGCGGAGGGCGTCGATTTCGATCTCGAGTCGGGCGCGTACGATCTCGGAAAGGGAGTCAACAACGCCGATCTACCGGCGTTCGAACAGCTTTCTACGGAGGTCGACAATCTCGAGACGACCGTCGATGCGTCGTTGCGAGAGTTCGGAGAGGAGGAGCTCTCACGAATCGAAACAACCCTCGAGCGACTCGATGAGGCCACCCTCGTCCAGTTCGATCGACGGCTGCAGCGTCCCGTAGACGACGCGCCGATTCCGGAGTTTCGGGACGCAATCGACAGTGCTCGGGAGGACGCAGTCGAGACGATCGAGACGGCCATCGAAACCGTCCGCGAGATGGGGCGTGGCGAGACTCGGCCGGACGACAGTGAGGCGGTCGAGCGGGACCTCGAGTCGGCTAGCGAGGCGGTCGACCGATACGAGTTCGAGTCGGCCGCCGACTCAATTCTTGCCGCACAGGACCGGCTCCGAGACGAGTTCGCCGGTTCGTTCGAGATGGAACGAGACGCCGTGTTGGCACTCACTGCCGCAGTCACGGAGGCGGACGTTGCCGAACACGTCGACGCAGACTATCTCGACGACGTCTCTCGGATCGAATCGACCGTCGACGGAATGGATTCGGCACTCGATCTCACGGAACTGAGCCGTCCACGGTCGGAGCTCCGTCGAACCTGCGTCGACATGATCGCGACGATGGAGCGCGAACTCGCAGCAGACGTACGAACGCTTCGAAACGCGGACCTCCCGTCGGGCTACTACACGGAGCCCGCAGTCGTCGACGAACAGTTCGTCGACGAGATCAACGAGATCGACGACTTCGGCGAGTTTACCGAACGGTGGGCGACGATTGCAGCGGAGTTACGTGACGCGCTGGACACTGCGAGTACGAAAGCAGCCGTCATCGATGCCTACGACGATGTCGCCGAAACGATCGAGACGGAACTCGAGCAACACGGGGAGGTGACGGGTGACGCGTTACCGGTTCGACATGCCGATCAGTTCCTCGGGCTCTACTTCCGTCGAAACGACTCAGTGGAGTTCGATCCGGATACTCCTCTTCTCAGGCGGGGAACCGTGGAGACGCACGAACTGACGATCGATATCACGTACGATCGAGGCGGAGAAACCCGGACGGCGACGATCGAACTAACCGACAGCGGGTACACGGAGACGGTGACGATCGAGACGCGAATCGCCGGAACGGCCACCATCACCGACGTTCCGGCCGGAACCTACACGCTCTCAGCCGATCCCGGCGACGAGATGTTCGGCCGCGTCGAGCGCGAGATCCGTCTCGAGGAGGAGACGACGACGAGCATCGAGTTTACCGAGCAAAGCCTTCGCGAACAGGTTTGTGCGGACGTCGAGACGGATATCGAAGCGATCCTTCCGGAGGTACGTCCCCGGCTCGAGACGCTATTCGAGGACGAAGGCTACGTCTCGACGGCGACCGATCTCCCCGTACGGTCGTCGTACGCACCGTGCGTGCTGGCGGTGTGGGCAGATCAAACCAGCTACGACGTGTGTCGAGACGGCGAGGCGGTCGTCGTCTACGATCGGGACCAACTCGAGCGGGAACTGACCAACGTCCTCCGGTACAACGTCGAGTCCGGCGATCGACTCGCGTTCGACGAACTCGAGCAGAACTTCCTTTCGGCACCGGTTCCCGGTCCGGTTATTCGAGACGTGATCGAGGGAATCGACAGCGAACACCGCGTGACGGCGACCGAAACGGCGATCGAGGTACACTGACAAATGGCACAATCGGATACGTTTACGAGATGGAGCGTCATCGCCTCGGGAGAGGGTGGCGGGCGCATCGCGTCACAGTTTTTCGACCGAAGCGAAAACCCAGGAATCGACGATCGGATTCTGGTGATGAACACGAATCGGGCCGATCTCCGAAACACGATCGATCGGATGAAGGGGGAGTTGAGGGCCGGTCAAAACAGCGAAGAGGTCATGGAGTCACACGCCCTGGAGTTCGGGTCACAGCAGGGCGCGGGAAACTTCTTCCCGAACGGCGAAGCCTGTGCACAGGAGGACCTCGGCCGGATCGTCAGCCGGATCAAGGACTTCAGTTCGACTGACGCGTTCATGCACGCCGTTACCCTCGGCGGCGGAACTGGGAACGGCTCGATCCCGTACGTCGTCGATCAATTCAAAAACGGACTCCACGATCTGGACGACGACAACGTGTTCGAAAACTGGATGGACAGCGTCATCCACACTGCCTTCGGCGTCTGGCCGCACTACTACGAGCAGCCACAGCGGCACTTCAACGCGGTTTGTGGCCTCTCTCGACTGCTTCGGACCGAAGACGGTGAGCAGAACGCCGACATGGTGTTGCTCGCATCGAACTCACATCTCGACGAGCAAGAGAGTGGGACCGGTCGCGAGTACGATTCGATCAACGAAGCGATCATTACGGCGGTCGATCTGATGATCGGTGCCGGACGCGAGACGCGAAGCGTCATCGACGTCAAAGACTACGTGACGCTTCCGTCTCAGATGGACGCCTACCACTTTACGCCGGCAGTCGCGACCGATCTCAACGGCGACGTGTACGAACTCGAGTACATGTTCGACAAGGCGACGGAGAACGCGTATATTCCGATGGACGTCGGGACGACGGCGGCCGCTTACGCCATCGTGCGTGCGCCCGAACGAATGATCGAGAACGGGGAGATCACCGAACCCGACGTGTACGGCGCGTTCCGCGAGTGGACGGGAAAACACGAGATCAACGTGGCCGGCCAGGCCACCCTCACGCCGAAGCAGGGCCGTGGCTCCGACGTCGACGTCCTGTTGTTGCTCGGCGGGTTCGACCTCAACCCGCTGCTCGAGCACTCGTGGGATGACTTCGAGATGCTCGGTGACAGCCTCACCGGACACGGTGGCGGAAGTGGTGACCTCTCTCGAGCGGAACTCGATCGGATCGTCGACAACCTCGATTCGTACGTGGCAAAGAACGCGGAGTGATCGTCGAGGATGAACGCACACGAAGTCACCGCAGACGGCCACCGACAACCGACGAGCCGTCTCCTGCTCGCACTCACCCTCGTTGTCGCGCTCGCACTCGCCGGCACGCTCTTCGCCGGCGCCGTCGCAGGCGAAGACGATGGATCACTCGAGCGCGATGGACACAATCTCTCGGTCGATCTATCGGGCATCGACGGAGACCCGGACGAGTTGATCGTCGAGGTGAACGAGCCAGCAGGGATCACCTACACGGAGAACGCGAGCGGTGAGACGGGCGACATCGACGTCGACCTGACGGATCCGGACGAACCGATCGGAAACGAGTCGCTGACGGCGGCGAACGTCACGGTAACGGTGACGCTTGCCGACGACGAGCCAGAGACCGTCCCCCGCAACGAGATCGTCGGGCTCCACTACGCGACGTTCGACGAGACGGTCCCAGTCTGGATCGCGGACGGCGAGGTCCGAATTGCACTGGCCGACGACGGAACCGGCGGACTCGTCGGCAACGAGACCGTCCAGATCGCCGCCGACGAATCCGGAGACACCATCGACGGGACGATTCGGAACGGTGGGACACAGCTCGCGATCGACCATGATGAGTTCGTAGACCACGTCTCCGCAACCGACGAGTTCACCATCGATATCTACGAAAACGGAGGGACGGTAACGGAGGGCCACCGATCACTCGGGCCGGAACTGCGATCCGTCGACGATCAACTCGTCGTCTGGCACCCGCTCCTCGAGACCGATCGGGAGTACGATATCGACGCAGAAGACGCCGACGGACGGTACGTAGCGACCGACGAACCATCCGAGCCGGGAACGCTCGCGCTCTCGACGCTCTCTCTCGGCGACGACCTTTCCGTCGAAGTAAGCGAGACGGACGGGGACGAACTCCAGTTCGAGATCGACGACGCAACCGCGATCGATCCGATCGAATTGAACGCGACGATCGTCGACGACTCGACGCTCGAGTTCGAACAGGGCGTCGCTGGACTGGACGTAAGCAACGCGGTGCTCGCGTCGAACGACACGCGGCAGTTCGACGTCGACGGCGCTATCGACGAGAACGGCCGGCTCGACCTCGGCAACGAAACCGTGACGGCAGACGACGACTTGCTGCTCGCAACCAGTGCCGGCATCGCGTCGGTCGAGCTCGACAAGAGTGAGAGCGAAACGGAAAATGAGGGAACTTTCAGCAGCGTTCTCGACTACATCTGGTACGGAATCGCGATCGGCCTTCCGCTCGTGTTCGGCGTCGTGGTCGGAATCATCGGAACGCGAATCGGTGGCTACCCGACCCGAAAGAGACTCGGGGTCGCTACCGTTCTCGGATTCGGGGTCGTGCTGACGATCGTCATTTCGGTCCTCTGGCTCCAAACGACCGGGTTCTGGCCGCTAGAATCGACCGAACCGAGCACGTACGGCCTCATCGCTGGGGGCGTGCTCGGAATCGCTCTCGTCCCGACAACCTACGCCGTGCTCGGTCCGCGAATCGCGGGCAGTAGTCCCGCGTTTTCGGCAACCGTGACCGTCACCGACGGCAATCAACCCCTCCAGGGACAGACGACGGTATACTATCGGAGCGCGGCCAACGAAGATATCAACGGAGCCGAGACGGTTACCGATGGAACAGGCGCGATAACGATACCGGAGCGCGGAACCTGGGAACTCGCCGCCAAACACGGTTCACAGACATCCAATCCCGTCACCATCACCGGTCGACGCTCGAGTGCGACACTCACGATCCCGTTCTCGTCGACGATCACCGTCACGGATCAGCGCGGGGATCCGATTCCCGGCGCGTCGATCACAACTGACGACGAGACTGTCGAGACGGATACCGCCGGAACGGCGACTCTGTCACCCTCGGACGACGCCTCAAGCATCGATGTCTCGGTCGAGCACGAAAAGTACCGACCTGAGACGATGACAGTCGAGTTCGGAAAGCGTTCGGACAAGCGGCTCACGCTCACGGCCCAAACCGGACGCGTCAAGCTTATCTCCCAGATCGACGGCGTTCGAACCGGGGCGACGAGGCTCCAGCTCACGCCAGCACGTACCGAACAGTACCTGCAGCAACGATCGGCGGGAACGACCGTGACGACGGGAGCCGATGGCGTCGCCACGGTCGATGGGGTCATGATCGGCAACTATCGCGTCGAATCCTCGATTTCGACCGGACCGACGAGTCCGTTCGACGGAGCCGACAGCAGTCTGACAGTTGCGACGGACGGGACGGCGAGTGCAACGCTCGAGACGCGGTTCACCTGGTCGCTCTCGCGGAGGCAGCGGGAACGGATCGACGAAATCCGGCAGGATGTTCGATCGCTTTCCAGCTACTCAGGACGGGACACGAGCATCCCGAAATACTACGGCTCGGTCATCGAATCGATGCTCGAGACGGTCGAGTCGATGCCCAACGCGGGCCACCACTTCGTGGCGTTCGACGACGAGCCGGATGTGGTTGCAAACGCAATTCTCGACTCCGCGTCGCGGACGACCGAGGCGATCAACGAGGCGATGACGACCAAACGGAACGCCGACCTCTTCGCGGCCTGTGCGGATATGCCCGATCCCAGAATCGACTGGAGCGGGGAACATTCGCTGTCGGAACTCCTCGAGCGCCTCGAGTCCGATCCGGGAACGCAGCGCAAAGCGGTCAAAGAGCGCTACAAGGAGGTAGGAACGCGGATCGAAGCGCAACGCCGGGAGGTCTCGGAGATCGCACCCGCACAAGAGATGCACCAGTGCGCCTGGGACCTAATTGGTGAGACCGACCGCGGGGGGGACGCGATCGTGATCGGCTACACGTCCTTGCTCCTCCTCGACGCGGTCGAACAGCTGTTCGAACACGATGCACTCACCGAACGACTCTCACGGACGGTGTTCTAAGTAGATGACCGACACACACACGACTCGGCTGACGCTGATCGTCATCGCCGTCGTCGTTGCGACGCTGGTGACGATTCCGCTGTTCGGCGCCAGCGTCACCGCTGCCGATGGCGACGACCCCGAAACGGCGAACGAATACTTCGAGACGTTCCGTGCGATGGAGGGTGTCGACGCCTACGAGGAGTACGACGAACTCGAAACGATTCGTACGTACGCCGTCTCACAGACCCAAGAGACCGGGACGCTCGACGACGACGAACGCGACGAACTCGCGGCCGTCCTCGCAACGATGACGGCGTTCGAGCGTGCGTACACCGAGGCCGAAGACGGGTCTTACGAAGAGAGTCTCGGAGCGGCCGAGGAGACCGGCGAAGCGATATCGGAGCTCGAAACGCACGAACAGACACAAGCGACGCTTGCCGATCTCGCCTTGACTCGTTTCTACGAGACACTCGGCGACGGACTCCACGACGACGTGGAAGCTGCCGAGCGAACGCCGGAGCGGATCGATCTGCTCTCGATGACCGCGACAGCGTACGAACGAGCAAACATGCCCGAGGAATCGGCGGAGTTCAACCTGCAGGCCGAACAACTGACGGCCGAGTACGACGGTGCACTCGAGGAGATCGAGACCGCCGAATCCGACAGCGAGTCGTTCCTCGAGACGTGTGCCGACTGTACCGAGTTCCAGGCGGCCCTCGTCGGAAGCACGAATCCGCTCGAGACGTTCGAAAACTATCGGAGCGCCCTGGACGTAAGCGCCACGCTCGGCGATGCAGAAGACGAGGCGGCGACACACGGGCTCGAGGAGCGCGAGGAAGCGCTTGCTGCGGCCGGCAGCGACGTCGGCGACGCACGGCTCTCGCTCGCGCTCGCCTCGAGTGCGGTGCTGATCGGATACGGGACCGTCGTGGGACTGTTCGGAGCGATCGTCGTCAGCCGGATCTTCAGCTGGCGACGGACGTACGACAGGGCACAGATCGGTTCCGTCGTGACGGCAGGTGAGAACGATGTCTAAACGAGTGGTAGTATTGGCAGTCGTCGTGGCCGTGTTCGGATTAGCGATGCTTCCGGTCGGGCAGGCGGCTCAGGTCTCCGATGTGACCGTCGACGAGGGGAGCGTAACCGTTGCACCCGACTCCAACGAGGAGACGACGACGAATGAGATCACGATCAGTACCGACGGAGAAGATGGAACGGTTAGCCCCAGTGTGAGAATAACAGAGACTCCGTCGGGCATAGATGTCGATTCCACCGACCCCGGAGAAATCGAGGCTGGCGACTCGGATACCGCAGAGTTGACGATTACCGTCGCCGCCGACGCGGACAGCGGAACGGTCGAGGGTGATGTCGACGGTGTGGCGTTCTCCTTCGACGTCACCGTGGATAACCCGCCGCTCGCCGAGATCGATGACGATTCGCTGGATCTCGGTGACGCGTTGGTCGGCGAAACCGAGTCCGGCGAGATCGTCGTCGAAGAAGTCGGCGGTGATCAGGGACTCGACGGCGTCGACTGGGAAGTGGTCAACGACGACTTCGACGGTGATCTCTCGCTCACCGATATGGATGGAAGCGGCTTTGGTGAGGGGTCGATCGAGACGACGCCCGGTGGCGAGGACACCGCTCAGTGGGAGGTTACCGTCGATGACAGCGTCGACCAGCACGAAACGCTTGAGTGGACGGTCGAACTCTCCGACCAAAGCACGCAGGCGACCCGCGAAGTCGACGTCGAAGCTCGAGTGATCTATCCCGCCGAGTACGGCGAGATCGAACTCGACGCCGCCGGCATTCGGCCACACCCCGAGTTCGTCTTCGACGAGCCGCGCGACCAAAACGACGAGCTCACACAGACGTTCGAGTTCGATCTCACCAACGACGGAGATCTCCCGCTCGAGCCCTCCGACGTGTCGGCATCGTCGTCCGAAGCGGGACTCTCGATCACCGTGGGAGATCTTCCGGACGAGATCGAAGGCCAGTCGAGCGAAACCGTCGAGGTGACCGTGACCGCCGACACCGATCTCGAGGAGGGCGAGTACGACTTCTCCATGTCGGCGAGCGCCGAAGACTTCGACATCGACGACGAAACGTACGACGAGGACCTCGAGATCAGTCACGAGGCCGAACTCGGCGTCGAGCACACCGTTTCGATAGGAGATGTGCCGATCGGGGAGAGCGAACAGGTTGCTACCGAGATCGGTGAAGAACTCGGTTACTACGACGTGTCCAACCTCGAGATCACGCTGGACGAGGGACCCGATAGCTGGCTCGAACTCGAAGAGTCGCCGACGGAGCTCGAGGCCGGCGACGCGAGCCAAGCCGTATTCGAACTCGAGTTCGATACCGAAGCCGATCTTGGAACCGACTACGAGTGGCAGTACGAGGTCGAGGGGGACGATGTCGAATCGGAGACGATAACGGTCATCGCGTCGCCGGTTCCGCTGGACCTCGATCCGATTCGGAACGACCTCTCGAACCACGACGGAACGGTCGCATCGGACACGCTCGAGATCGTCGACGCGATGGACGACGAGATGGAAACAGCAGACGCGGGCGACGTCTCGCTGGTCCTGAGCTTCGGGAGTTCATCGACGCTGTACCTCGAATCGATGGCTGACGCCACCGAGCTGATAGAGAACGGCGAGCACGACGACGCCCAACGCGAAGTCGTTCAGGCTGCGGCCGCGTACAACACCATGGCGCTCTACGCAGAGCAGTTCGAAAGCGCAGAGTATCGCTCGGACAGCGAAGCCGTCCTCGCGGAGGCGGAAACCGATCTCGAGGAGTTGACCGATACCCAAGACGCCCACTACGAAGAGCGCCTCGAGTCGGGCGAACGCTCTCTCCTCGAAGCGGCGACGATTCATCGAGAGCTGTCGCGCATCGCGCTGCTTCAGGGAGACGAAGACCGTGCCGACGAACACCAAGACGACGCCGACGAGGCATTCGAGGCCTACAGCGAGTCTGTTTCGGAGGGGGAAACTGCAGCTCAAGAGGCCGAGGAAACGTGGACGGCGATGGAGGACGACCAGTTCGTGACGGTTGCCGGACAGCCCCTACTGTTGAACCCCGCGAACTACGACGCGGTCACCCGGCAGAGTGAGGAGCTCCGCGATCAGTACGAGGCGGCGACGGCAGCCCTCAACGACGCGGGCGAGACGAGTCGCGCCGATTCGGTGGCCTCCGAACGCGACGAGCGCCTCGCGACCCTCGGAACCGCCCAACTGTCACTCGTTGTCGCGACCGGCATCTACGGACTGGTCACGGTCGGAATCGTCATCCGAACTGCGAGGAGAATGTACGTCTACGTCCAGGACACTCGCGAGTCAGTCAGCGGCGATTTCCTGTTGTAACCTCGGGACACCGTCGCGGGCTCCGTTTTCGAGTGGAAAGAGAGTACAAACGGACTGTTGCTCGAATGCTGTTGAGCATCGTTCGCAGAAATGCAAGGAGGGAGCCAACGACTTCAGTCGTTGGGGGAATCCGACTTGCGACCGACGAACAGCGTCGTCGACACGATTCGGTCCACGAGGCGACGCTTACCGCGTTCGAAACGACGTCGAGAGTGACGGTGGTAATTCCGGACCGGTCCCGGACGATCCCTCGAGGCGATCGATCGACCACGCCGACAGGTGCTCGTCGGACCAGTTCGCCTCCTCGTCGACGGCCGGCCCAGACGCTCGAACGCTGTACTCCTGTTCGGTGTCGTCGACCGTGTAGCGAACCGCGGCATCGAACGTCGGTTCGTCCACGTCCGGGCGCAGGTCGACGAAGTGCTCGATCCAGTCGCCAGCCTCTAACAGCTCTCGGTGGGCCGGCGAATAAAACGTCTCGTTGATCGGGTCACCCGTCGCGTCCACCGACACGTTCGATACCGCGCGATCGCTCTGATTTTCGAAGACGAGGACGACGGATCCGTACTCGCCAGCGGCCCGGGTCTCCGAACCGATCTCGCACCCGAGTAACACCTCGCTCGTGTCCGCTTCCGAGTCGGCCTCGGACGGACGATCAATCGGTGAGACGGCCGCAAGCGCGTCGATCGTCTCCTCGGACCCATCGTCGTCTCGAACCGCGATCGATACCTCGAGTGCATCAGCGTTCGACGGTGTACTATCCGTCGGTATCGTCAGCGTAGAAAGACCGCCGGCCTCGAGTCGCTTCCCGACTGACTCCTGGTGGTCTCCGACCACGAGCCCGAGAAGCTGGCAGCCTCGCGGACGGTGGTTCTCGAGTTCCAGACCGACTGTTCCGTCCGTCGGGTCGACAGCCGCTCTAACGTCGATCCCGTCCCCAGCGACCTCGAGCGTGCGTTCGGGGATTCGATCGACAACGGTTCCGTTTACCTCGATCGTCGCTGACGGCAACACGAGTTCGTCACTCGAACCGACGGCGACGGCCCGCGAGAGTGCGACAGTCGCGCCCGGTTCCAGCGGTCCGAGATCGATGCGTTCGTCATCGGCAACGACCGTGACCGCGTTCTCGGAGTCACCGCCGTTCTGGACGGAAATCCGATCGCGGACGACGTGGCCGACGGCCGGAGCGTCACCGTCGATCTCTCGCGTTGCAGTGATCGAGCCGCCAGTCGAAGGCGACGCGGTCGACGGCTGACTGCCCTCGAACGCGTTCGAGTCAGGTTCAGCGGACTCGTTTTCCGCTGGTTTGGACGATACGGCGTCACCCACATCGACCGTCGAACGGGTCTCCGAAGGAGCGTCGGTATCGGGGTTGTCGTCCGTCGGGGTCGAGGTCGGCGTGTCTGGCGGTTCAGACCGGTTTCCAGCCGCAGTGGCAGCCGTAGTTCGCTCGTCCTCCGGTTCGAGACGATCGGTCGAGCCGGTTCGGTCCACACCACCGACGCTACTGCGGTCGCGACGGTCACCGGTCGGCCCGGCGGGCCCGGCGGATGTCGTAAACAGCCCCGATCCGCGAACGGACGCCTGCTCGGCGACATCGATCGAATTAAACCCGATTCGAGCGGTGCCCGACTCGTACTGTGGAACGACGAGTATCACGTCGTCGTCCGCGATGGTTACCGGCGTTCGAACCCGACCAGCACCGGGAAGTTCGATCACGAGCTGGTCGACGATTGTGACGCTGTCAGAACCCGTGACAGTCGCGTGTAGCGCGTCACCGTTCGATTCGATATCGATAGCCGGCGGCGACGGGAGCGTACACGTCGGCGCGTGTTCCCGAGATCGGTCGCCGACCGAGACCTCGATCCCGGCAGTTACGCGTCGTTCGGGTTCGTACGGCCGCGTAACCGTCGTCGTCCACTGTTCGCCGGCTCGCAGATCGGTTCCCGAACCGGTCTCGAGAACCCGTACCGAGTCGAGCGCCCCGTCACCGACGTTGTCGACGGTAAGCGTCAGTTCGGCGACTCCATCCTCGATCACCGTCGGCTCGAGTCCGATCGCAACGCTCGGAATCTCGGTCGCGGTATCCTCGACCGAGATCGATTCCTGCTGGACCACCGAGCCCTCGATAGCAACGTCGACCTCGGCTCGTCCAGTCGACTGGACTGACGTGACTGGAAACGCGACCGACGTCGTTTCGCCCGGGCCGACGGAGACCGGACGCTCGTTCGGTGACAACGTACACGCCGAGACATCGACGTCGAGAGTGAGCGCTCGCTCGCGATCCGACGGATTCGTAACCTCGATATCGATCGTTTCACCGACCTCGACGAAATCAGTCGTGACCGCAATTTGGACCTGTTCTCGACGGAGAGCGTACGTCGAGACCGTTCCGTCGCGAATCGTACAGGCAACCGATCCATCGGTTGCCGCGTAAACGTCGCCACTCGAGAGATCGGTGACGGGGTCCGTCGATCCATCAGAACTGATCGCTTGAATCCCGGTAGCCGTATCCGCCAGCACCGATGTCTGACCGGCCGGCGACACGTGGGTCGTCTCGAGATCGGTGTCCCACCGTGAGTCCCCACTCGGTACGTCGAGTCCGACCAGACGATCGTTCTGGAGGGCTGCGACGACGACATCCTCACAGTATCCGACGCTTCTGATAACGGCCGCGAGGTCTCGGTCGAATTCGATTTCGCCACCGCTCGAGACCGCGGTGAGAAACGACCAGGTGGCGATCAGAAAGCCGGACGGCACGGCGACGAGCGTATCGTCGGGACCGCCAGGGCGCGTCCGCTCCACGTCGAACCGGTCCTGACCGGTCGGAACGTCGATAGCGCGGAATCGATCCGGTCCGAGGATGCCACAGCAGTCGCCGTCGACGGTTGCAGCGATCGCGTGCGCATCCTCGATCGGCCGCTGCCAGATTTGGTTTCCATCGCGCGAGTATGCAGTCAGGTCGCCCTGCGAGAGGACGAGTATTCGGTCGGCAACGGCGACGTCGACGATACGGTCACCGTGGCTGATCCCGTCCAGTTGTGTCTCTGTCACGATCTCGAGGTGGTCGTCGATTCCGATCGCGATAACCGACTCACCGATACCGACGGCCTCGACGCGACCGCTCTCGAACGACGTGATCGATTGATAACTACTGGCCATCTGGGTCACCACCGTGAGCGCTATCACCGTCACTGCGGCGACCAGTTACAGGCTCCTCTTGGCCCGCGTGACGGCTAGTCGGCTCCGATCCATTTCCGGATGAATCCTCCGGCCCATAACTGGCTGGACCGTCGTCGCCAGCCGCTGTCGAATCGCCGCCGAACAGTTGTTCGAGTGACGACGGGCCGTTGCCGAGTTGCATTCCCAGTCGGTCGGCCTGTTCCTCGACGTATCGACGGAGTTCGGGGTAGCCTTCGAGGTCGTCGATCTTCGTTCGAACACTCGCGACGTACTGGCGGATCGTCTTGGGTTCAGTCCCCTCGAGTCGCTCGAGGAAGTAGTCGGTATCGGGGTCGATCGGCTCCCGGTCGGAGAGATACACGCTCTCGACGAACTCCCGCTGCAGTTCGCTGCCGAGAACGCGGTCGGCGATCTCCGCCGGTGTGTATCCCTCCGAGGCCGAACCGAGTCGATCGTATCCGATGTCGTCCGTGCCGGTCATCGACGAGAGATGCTTGCGCCAGACCTCGGCCATCACCTCTTTGTCGGGTTGGGGGATGAACTGCTGGATCGGAAATCGTCGAGTGGCTGCCGGATCGATGGTGAACGGCATGTTCGTCGCCCCGATCACGAGCAGGTTGTCTTCGATCTCGTTCATCTCCTGTAAGAAGGCGTTGGTCAGCGAGCGCTCGTGCCGTTGCAGCGAGTCGTCCCCGCGATCGGGAATTAAGGTATCGACCTCGTCGAAAAAGAGGACGGCGAACCCCTCCTGGGCGATCCCGTGAGCTTTCTCGAAGATCGCTTCGACGCGTTTCTCGGATTCGCCGGAGTACTTCGAGAGGACGTCGCTTCCTTTGATCTCTAGGAATTTAACTTCGCCGTAGCTGTCCTCGATGTTCGAGTTGTACTTCGCCTCGTAGGCGATCGCCTCCGAGATCAGTGTCTTTCCACACCCCGGCGGCCCGTAGAGTAACATGCTGTTCCCCCGGGAGGCGAACTCGTCGCCGTAGCGGTCGACGACCTCGTCCCGGACGTCGGGATCGAACAGCGCCAGCAGATTCTCTGCGGTTCGCTTGACTGTCGGGAGCCCCGCCACGTCCTCTTCGAAGCTGACGGTCGGTTTCTTCGGCTCGAGAGAAACCTGGACCGCTTCGTCATCGCTGGCCCCCTCTTCACCGCGGCCCGCGGGACCGCCGCGGCTCGCTGCGTTTCTGGTAGCCCGCAGTTCTCGGAGTTCGCCGGCATCGATGAACTCGAGGTCAGTATTAGGGGTTACCCGCAACGTGTTGTAATCCGACGGCTCCAGCGAAGCGACCTCGAACGTCGTTAAGCTGTCACCTTTTGGCACGACTTCCTCCATCGGGTGAAGCAGATAGTTGTTCTCGCGAAGGAACGGTTCGAGTTCGTCCGGAGCGAGTTCGCTCGTATGGATCTTCGCCGAGGAGCACTCGACGACGTCACGTTTGGCCGCGTCGGGATCGACGAGAAAGTCCTTACCACGATCGATCCCCCCGAACACGGTCTTTACATTCCGGTGCATCCGGACCTTGTTTCCGATTCCGTCGACGATCGTATCGTCGATCGGTTCGACGTAGAAAAACGCCCGGCGGTCGTTGTGACGGATCTCGACCATGTCGGTGTTCGGTCCGACTTTTTTGGCTCCGATTTTGATGCGGGACGTCGGCTGATCTCGTTTCAGTATTGGCGTCAGATTAAGCATTGTGATCGCTCCCTAACTGTGTCGTGGCCCGTTCGATCGTGGATAACAGTTCAGCCTGGCGCTGGTCGGTCCGCCTGTGAACGTATCTGGAATCTGCGACGGCACGACGAATAACGAATACCAACGTCTCGAGCATCTCGACGACCGTACCACAGTCGGCCCGCAGTGCCCGATCGCTTTCGGCGACTCGAACGCGGCGTTCGACCCGCCTGAAATCCTCGAGGATTTCGTCGAGGTGCTCGAGAAGCGTCTCGATGACCGGATGCCAGTTATCCGCGTACGGTGCGATCGACGAGAGCGGAACGATCACCCACGAGTCGACGGTCTCGAGTCGGTCGTCGGTCGTAACCCGATCGACAGTCTCCGAATCGAACAGTTCGATCGGCGCCGACCCTCGCTCGTAGCTTGTTTCGAGCACCCGACGAACGAGGTCGTCCCGTCGCGAGTGAGTATCGGTCGCTCCCCCGCCCTGAAAACCGCCATCAGGACGGTACTCGAGCGATTTTCGTTCGGTGTCCGTCCCGCCACTACGACTCGGATCGCCCTCGGTCCGCGGCGGGAACGGTGCCCCGGCGCGCAACAGTTCAGCGAGGTCGAGAAGTACGTCTATCGTCTCGTCGATCCGCCGAGAGGGGTCGGTATCCGAGAACGTTCGCACGGCGAGAAGTCGGTCCCCCTGTTCGTCGACCCGGCGAACCCCCTGTAGCAACGAGTCTGCGCGCATCCTACGACATCTCGAGTTCGGTCGGTTCGGTTTCCGCGTCCTCCTGTACGGCGTCGCCGGCGGTCTGTTGGGCTACCTCGCCGACACCGTCGATTCCGCCGAGCACGTCGTCGACCAAACTATCGACCTCGTGGTCTGGCGTTTCCGAAATCGCCTCCTCGATGCCGCCGACACCCGCGAGTTGAGTCGTCAGTTCGCCCATGTTGTCGACGATGTTCATCGCCTCATCCGGAAACGTCTGCTTTTTGAGCGCCTGGGTGCGGACCTGCTCGCGCTTGTTCGCAAGCGTGGTTTTGGCGGATTTGAGCATCTCGATGTTGTCGGCGAGTCTGTCGGCTCCGCTTTCGACTTTCTTGGCCAAGTTCTCCTGATCGGCCTCCTTCATCTTCTGGTGATAGATTAGCTTTCGTTTGAGTTGCTGGAACCGCTCCTGTTCGTCTTGCGAAAGCGTCGACGGATCGCTCGGAACGCCGGCACCGTCGCCGAGGCTTTTGAGTTCCTGGGCCGTTTCCTCCAGGTGTTCGTCGATCTGTCCCGACTCCTGATCGATATCAGCCATTCGGTTTTCGAGTTTTTCTTTGGCACCGTTGACTCGATCGATCGTCTCGGTGATCTTTTCGACGCAGGCGTCGATCGCCGCCGCCCAGTTGAGGACCATTCGACCGTTTATTTCATCGGGGTTCTCGCTCGGGTTGCGCAGCATCACGACCTCGCCGTGTTGGAGGTCTAGAATGTCTTCGTCAGCGAAAAACTCGATGAGCGCCTCGGCCTGTTGTTGGCTGGTAACGATGTCGCCGTCCTCGTCGCTAGCCGACGCGAGCGTCTCGATCGCCTGTCGTCTGTCGATCCGACCGTTCCCCTCCTTGAGTTCCATCGATCCCAGAAGATCGGACTTGATAATGGCTCGAATAGCCCGTTCCCACTCGCCTTCGACATCGTCGCCGTCGATCCAGCGTGCGTCCAGTCGAACCGACTCGTTCGTCTGGTTAACCGGATCCGCGATTACGTATTCCTGCCCGTCACTTTCGATGCGTTCGAACTTGTATTTTTGAGACATTTTCGAGTCGTTGAATCGTTTGATATCAGTTCCGCGTTAGTTACTCCGCCATACCGCCGAACTCCTCCTCGTTGACGAGCGATCGATACCGCTCCCGAACCGCGTCGCGGACGTACTCGTTGACCGCCGTCGAGTTACTGACCTGTAACTCCGCGAAGTGGTCGTCGGCCAGTTCGACCCACTCTGGAAGCGTTCCGGGCAGTTGATCCTCCTCGGCTTTCAGATTGGTACGGACTCGCCTGGCGTGATCCTCGACGATATCTTCGAATGGACCGGTCGCTTCGACCATCTCTCGTCCCTCCTCGAGACCGAGCTCGTCGAGTAACGTGTTTCGAGTCCCCTCGAGGATTTCCCGGCGAACGCTTCGAGCCTGCGAAAGGACATCGAACTGGCTGTCTATCTCGTTTTTGACGATCTGTTCGAACTCGTCGATTCGGAGCACGTAACTCGACTCTTCGAACTCAGTTTCGATGGCGTCAGCGATCTCTTCGCCGAGATACCGAGCGTACTCGTCGATCGCTTCCTCGACCAGATACTCGCCGTCGAGATCGACGATGTACCCCTCTCGGTCGAGATATCGAATCACGTCGGAGGTCGCATCCACATCGATGACGCTCTCGAGATCGTTGTGGGCGATTTTTCCGTTCGAAGCTTCCCGCTCGAGTCGAGAATCCAGGCCGACGTCGTCGGCGTGCTCTTTGAGCTGCGGGCCGATAGTGTAGTAATCGCGCTTGCCCGCGGTGATCCGCCGAACGTAGTTTCTCTCGGCGAGTTCGTCGGCGAAAAACTCCATGTCATCGATAGCGAGCGAAAACCGCGAGCGGAGCGTCTCGCCGGTGACGACGAGGCGCTGTCCGAACAGATTGGTTAGCTCGCGGGTAATGTTCATGTTCCCCTTGACACCGAACGGATCGACGTAGAAGATGCCGTCGCGCAACTGTTCTAGATCGACGAACTCGTCCGCGGACATCTCGACTAGCGCTTTGCGCATATCGCTCGAGGACAGTGAGCGCGCGTTGACGAGACCGACATCGGCGTTCTCGTACGCGGATTTGATCTCCCCTTTCTGATCGGAGACGTACACAAATCCGTAGTTGTTCTGTGCGATGTCCCGACACACGTCCTCCAGGACATCGGTGTCGACCGGCAAGAGTGTCATTGCATCGTGATTTATATGCTCTCATACTAAACCTTGCGACCGAATAGATTCATTTCCCACCACTGAGCGGCTATTTCAACCAATTTCCGGAATATCACTTCGTGTAGAACGCCGGGGGAGCAAGACCGCGATTCGTGCCAACTATCGTCGACAATCGATTCGGTTCGACGCATAGTCAGTCGAGAATGGCAGCTATCCTATCAGTGATCGATACGGAGACTGCGGTGATTTCCCCTCCGCGGTTTCACGCGACCCGCTCGAGCACTGCCTCCCGAACCCCGGCGGCCGAATCGACGACCTCGTCCGCCGGCGAGTAATCGATATCTCCGTGGGCGTCGATCCGGTAGGCGACGACGACCGTCCCCGCTCGAGCCGCCGCCTCGATACCGTTTTCTGAATCCTCGACGACGACACAGTCCTCGGCCGGGACGCCGACCTCGTCGGCCGCGTGCTCGAAGACGTCGGGTTCCGGCTTGCTCGCCGCATCGATGTCGTCGGCGCTGATCACGCGGTCGAACTCGCCCTCGAGGTCGAAGCGCTTGAGGACCATGCCGATCCAGTCGTGCGGCGAGGAGGAGACGACTGCGGTCGGGATATTCTCCTCGTTCAATTGCTCGAGTAACTCGTGCGTCCCGTCCAGGAGGTCGACACGCTCGGTGTAGATCTCCTCGGCGGCCTCGTTGAAGCGCTCGATCCACTCCTCGCGAGTGATGGCGGTTCCGTACTCGTCCTCGAGGTATTCGTAGATATCGCGGAAGTTCATCCCGCTGGTTTCGGCGAGATCGACATCGTCGTCGGGAACGGCGTCGGGGAAGAGGTCTTCACGCTCGAACTCGACCCAGTAGTCCTCGCTGTCGACGAGGACGCCATCCATATCGAACAAGACTGCGCTCATGTGGGCTGGCTACCCGGTCGTCACGGATAGCCGTTTGGCAAGCAGTCGGTTTCGAGCTGAAACCGCCCCAACTACCCGCTCGAGAGACCGGTACGATTATGCCCCGCGTATTTGATGACTGGTAGTAACTCGCACATATTCGTGTCGGGAACGGTGGCGATAGACGCTCCGTCGTGGCCGAGCCGAAACGACGTCTCGTTGGGCGAGAGCGGCTACCGGGAGAACGCATGATTCAGGGTTTCGAACCGTACCTCTGGCTGAACGTCGTCGGCGTCGTACTGTTCAGTGCGATCGCGGTCGTGGCGTGGCGTCACCGCGAGCAGCCTGCAGGGCTCCCTCTCGTCGTGTTCAGTCTCGCCAGCGCGGGCTGGGCGATCGTTCCCGACCTCGCGTTCGTCGCGCTCGGCATCAGCTGGGTCTACTGGGGAACGATCCTCGGCTACGTCTTCATCGACCTGCTCGTCGTCGCCTGGCTTTACATCGCCGTCGAGTACTCGAGTCGCGAGCTGGCGTGGCTGCCGTCGATGCTTCCAGTGCTAGTGGCGGTCCCTCTCATCGATCAGTTCGCTCAGTGGACGAATCCGTATCACGGACTGTTCTACGCGACGCTCGAGGTCGTCGAACCGGGACCGCTGTTCCACGTCCACGCACTACTGGCGACCCTCGCAATCGTCGCGGGACTCGCGCTCGTCCTCGACGAGTACCGGCGTTCCCGGGGCATCTACCGTCGGCAAGCCCTCGCGATGGCCTGGGCGATGGCCCTGTTCGTCCTCACGACGGTCGCCTACATCACCGACCTCGCTCCCGGCGGCTCGAGCGTGTTCTCGATCACCGGACCGGTCGTCGGCGGCGTCTTCCTGTGGGCGCTCTTCTACGCCGACTTCCTGGAGGTCGCACCCGTCGCTCGCCAGACGCTCGTCGACAGCATGAGCGACGGCGTGGTCGCACTCGATACACAGGGTCGCATTATCGAACTCAATCGGGCCGCACAGGACATCCTCGAGGTCGAATCCGCCGTCGTCGGCCGTCCGGGTGATACCGTCTTCGACACCTTCCCGGTACTCCGAGATCACGTCGGTGCGGGGGTCGAAACGACGACGGAGTGTACCGTCGAGCGGATCGGCGAGACGAGACACTACGACCTGCGAATCTCACCCGTCTACACCGACCCGAGAACGCTATCCACCCGACTGATGGGCCGCCCCGAGGAGTACGTCGGCGACGTCGTCGCCATCCGCGACGTAACCGACGGTCGGCGCAAGGAACTGGCGCTCGAGCGAACGAACCGACAGCTCGATCAGTTCACTCGGTTCGTCAGCCACGACCTTCGAAGTCCGCTTGGCATCGCCTCGAGCTACCTCGAGTTCGCCCAGGAGACGGGCGACGACGAGGACTTCGAGGCGGTGCGCGACCGACTCGAGCGGATGGACACGATCCTCGACGATCTCCTGGGGCTCGCCAGGCTCCACGGAAAGAGCGTCGAGCGCGAACCGTGTCAGCTGACGGCGGTCGCACGCTCCGCCTGGAATCACGTCGACACCACCGGGGCATCGCTCACGCTCGCAGACGATCTGACGCTTTCCGCCGACGACGCCTACCTGCACAACGTGTTCGAGAACCTCTTCCGGAACGCTGTCGAACACGGTTCGACAAGCCCTGCTTCGCAAGCTCAGCAGGACGCCGTGGAGCACAGCTCCACGAGCCCACGGTCGCAAACTCCCGGGGACGCCGTGGAGCACAGCTCCACGAGCCCTCGGTCGCAAACTCCCGAGGACGCCGTGGAACACAGCTCCGCAAGCAGTCGACCCCAGGCCGACAACGGTCTCGAGCACGACAGCGAGACCGTCACGATCGAAGTTGGCGCACTCGAGGACGGAACCGGCTTTTACGTCGCGGACGACGGTCCGGGAATTCCCCCTGGGATGGAGACTGCGATCCTCGAGCAGGGGTACTCGACGAAGCACGACGGGACCGGGCTAGGGCTGTCGATCGTTCAAACGATCGTCGACGCTCACGGCTGGACGCTTCGCGTTGGGGAAAGCGAGAGCGGCGGTGCCCGCTTCGAGATCGAGACCTGAAAATTCGAGTCCCGGACGATGTTACCGAGTTCGGAACAGCGCGATAGCGAGGAGTGCAACGAGGGCTGCCACGAGTCCGAATCCGGGGATTCCGTCGCCGGGTCCGTCTTCGGATTCGTCGTCGTCGGATTCGTCGGCACCACTCGAGGCGACGTCGAAGGTCACGTCGTACGTGACGTCGTTTCCAGCCGCGTCGGAGAGGGAGACCGTCGCATCGTACGAGTTGCCCGCCTCGACCTCGAGGGTGTGCGTTGCGGATGTCGACGTAATGCTCGTGCGTTCGTCGCCGGTAACGTCCGTGCCGTCGACCGTGAGATCGACCGTGCTGACGTCGACGCCGGAGAGGGCGTCTTCGTACTCGAAGGCAACCGTCGTCTCGGTGGTGTCAGCGTCCAGCGTCTCTCCTGAGTCGGGGGAGGCCGAGACGAGTTCCGGCGGCTCCTCGTCGACGATCAACGCACCGTACGTCGAGAAGCCTGGGACCTCGGCGGTCACGAACGGATCGCCGTCGATCGCCGTGACGCTCGAGTCAACGGCGTTCCACTCCCCGGCGGGTTCGTCGTAGTGGTGCAGAACCGCGTCCTCGGCGTCGACGCCGTCGGCGAGTTCGTCCTCGTCGATCGCCAGCTCGATCGTCGCGCCTTCGATCGTCCCCTCGTCGAGATGGTAGTCGACGAAGTTGTCGAGTTCGGCGGTCAGGAATCCAGCGCCGTACTCACCACCGTCGAGGTTCGCGTCGACGGTGTTCTCGGAGAGCGCGAGGAACAACTCCTGTTCTTTGATCGCGTCCTCGGCATCGTCGGCGAGGTCGAACTCGATCGTCGTTCCCGTCTCCTCGATCACGATCACGCCGTCCGCGAGCGTGAACGCGGTGTCGACGACCACCGACGCGGTGTCGGTGTTTTCGTTGCCGGCACGGTCAGTTCCGGTGACCGACACGGAGTAGTTACCCGACTCGTCGAACTCGAGAGTTCCGGTGAATTCGGTTGCAGTAGCGCTCTCGGGATCCATCGCCACGTCTACGGACTCCGTCGAGCCGTTGTCCGGGTTCGTAAACTCGGCCGAGACGTCCGGCACGTCCGAGAGCGGTTCGTCGCTCTCGACGACCACGGTCGCATCCGTGTTGGTGACGTCCTCGAGGCTCACCGCCATCGCGGGGGCGTCCCGGTCGACGACGAGTGTTTCTGCGGCATCGCTCGAGCCCGCGTTGTCCAGTTCGTCGACGGCGACGACCGACAGCGCGTACGAGCCGTCGTCGGGGATCGAATCGAACGGAACGTCGGCGATCCACCGGTCGCCGCTCTCGTGGCTCGCCGTCGTCGAGACGGTGTAGGTCGTCTCGAGCGAGTCGACGAGCACAGTCACTTCCGCGAGGTCGAGATCGGCCTCGACGTCGATTTCGACGGTCGCGTCGTCGCTCGCGTACACCGCGTCGGCCGTTTCGGGCGTCTCACCGGTCGAATAGCCATCGACGGCCACGATGGATGGATCGACGACAGGTTCGTCGACCTCCACCCAACCGGCGTTTCGGTCCCCTAACTCGAGGTCGTACGTCCCCGGCTCGTCGGGGACGTAGCTGATGTTGATCGCCCCGAGGTGGTAGAATCCGGGCGAAAGGGTCACGTCCTGGCTGCCGACCACTGCCGTCTCGCCAGTTTCGTTGTGCGTCGCGGTGAGTTCGATCTCCTCGGTGCCTTCCACGTTTCCGGCCTGGTAGATGCTGCCGACGACGTGAGTCTCCTCGCCCTCGACGAGTTCGACGTCCGATGTCGAGGCCGCGATCACCTGGATGTCAGATTCGGCGGCGGCGACCTCGACCGTGCCGGCGTTCTGATCGCCTAACTCGAGGTTGTACGTCCCCGGCTCGTCGGGGACGTAGCTGATGTTGATCGCCCCGAGGTGATAGAATCCCGGCGACAGAGTCGCCTCTTGAGAGCCGATCACGTCGGTTTCGCCGGTTTCGTTGTGCGTCGCGGTGAGTTCGATCTCCTCGGTGCTCTCGACGTTGCCGGCCTGGTAGATGCTGCCGACGACGTGGGTCTCTTCGCCCTCGATCAGTTCAACCTCCGACGTCGAGGCTGCGATTACCTGAATGTCAGATTCGGCGGCGTCGACTTCCACCCAGCCGGCGTTCGTTCCGCCTAACTCGAGGTCGTACGTGCCCGGCTCGTCGGGGACGTAGCTGATGTTGATCGCCCCGAGGTGGTAGTACCCTGGCGACAGAGTGACCTCCTGACTCCCGACCACCGTCGTCTCGTCGGTTTCGTTGTGCGTCGCCGTGAGTTCGATCTCTTCGGTGCCTTCGACGTTGCCGGCCTGGTAGATGCTCCCGACGATGTGGGTCTCCTCGCCCTCGATCAGGTCGACCTCCGACGTCGAGGCCGCGATTACCTGAATGTCCGATTCCGCGGCGTCGACCTCGACCGTGCCGGCGTTCTGATCGCCTAACTCAAGGTCGTAGGTTCCCGGCTCGTCGGGAACGTAGCTGATGTTGATCGCCCCGAGGTGGTAGTACCCTGGCGACAGGGTGACGTCCTGACTCCCGACCAGTTCGGTGTCGCCGGTCTCCTGGTGGGACGCCGTGAGCTCGATCGATTCGGTCGCCGTATCGCTGCCGTTCTGATAGACGCTCCCGACGACGGACAGTTCCTCGCCCTCGATGAGCTCGACATCGGAGAGCGAGGCCCCGACCACTCGAATATCGGTGACGAGCTCGTCGACGGTCACCGTCCCGACGTCGCGGTCGCCCAGTTCGAGATCGTAGTCACCCGCGTCCTCGAGTTCGGCGGACACGTTGAGCGCTCCGAGGTGATAGAAACCGGGCGCGAGGGAAACTTCCTGACTCCCGAGGACGGTCGTCTCGTCCGTTTCGTTGTGCGTCGCGGTGAGTTCGATCGCTTCGGTGCCTTCGACGTTGCCGGCTTGATAGATGCTGCCGATGACGTGGAACTCCTCGCCCTCGACGAGTTCGACGTCCGACGGCGAGGCCGCGATCACCTGAATGTCCGAGACGGCTTCCTCGACCTCCACCCAACCGGCGCTTCTGTCACCCAACTCGAGGTCGTACGTGCCCGCTTCGTCGGGAACGTAGCTGATATTGATCCCCCCGAGGTGGTAAAAGCCTGGCGACAAGCTGACTTCCTGGCTCCCGACCACGGTCGTCTCGCCGGTTTCGTTGTGCGTTGCGGTGAGTTCGATCTCCTCGGTGCCCTCGACGTTGCCGGCCTGGTAGATGCTCCCGACGACGTGCGTCTCTTCACCCTCGATCAGTTCGACCTCCGACGTCGAGGCCGCAATGACCTGAATGTCCGATTCCGCGGCGTCGACCTCGACCGATCCAGCGTTTCGGTCCCCTAACTCGAGGTCGTAGGTGCCCGCTTCGTCGGGGACGTAGCTGATGTTGATCGCCCCGAGATGGTAGAACCCCGGCGAGAGGGTCGCCTCTTGGCTCCCGATCACGTCGGTCTCACCGGTCTCCCGATTAGTCGCCGTGAGTTCGATCTCCTCGGTGCTCTCGACGTTGCCGGCCTGGTAGATGCTGCCGACGACGTGGGTCTCCTCGCCCTCGATCAGTTCGACCTCAGATGTCGAGGCCGCAATGACCTGAATGTCCGATTCAGCCGCATCGACCTCGACCGTCCCGGCGGAACGGTCGCCGAGTTCGAGTTCGTACGTCCCAGCCTGCTCGGGCGCGAACGAAATGTTGAGCGCGCCGAGATGATAGACGTTCGGCGCGACCGTCACGGTCTGCGTGCCGACGGTCGTCGTCTCGTTCGACTCGAGGCGCGTCGCGGTGAGTTCGATTTCCTCCTCCTCCGCGATGGTGCCGGCCTGGTAGACGCTACCGATCACGTGTAGTTCCTCGCCTTCGATGACCTCGGTCTCCGAGGCCGCCGCCGCGATTACCTGGACGTCGGTGTATTGGTTATCCACCGAGAACTCGCCGACGAAGAAACCGTTGACCGTAATGGAGACAGTCGTCGAATCGTCGTTCGCTGGCAGGTCGTCGATCGACGGCGTCCACAAAAGCGTCGCCGCTCTCGATGTGGCGCCGGGATCGACCGACACCAGTTGGGCATCGACAGTCTCGCCGTCAACTTCGAGTACCAACGGCTCATCGACGGTGTTCTCGCCGCTGTTGAACAGATCGACGCTGACGGTGAATGGTTCGTCGACCAGGAGCTCGTCTTGGTCGGCGCTCGCCCCGTAGACCACGACCTCACCGGACGGTTCGGGTTCGGGCTCTGGAGCTGGCTCGGGTTCAGGGTCTGGGTCGTCCGCCTCGACGACTGTGACCGTCTGGTGTGCGTAGGCGACCTCACCAAAATCGATTTCACCCACCACAGGGTCACCTTCCCGAGGTTCGTCACCTACGTCGAAGTCGCTTTCCTCGAAGGTACACTCATCTGCGTTCGAGATGTCACAGACCTCTTCAGGAAGCTCCGTTGCCAGCTGATCGATCCCGTCGCCGCTGAGAGCAAGTACGACAACATCGTGGTCGCCGGCCGTCGCAAAGCTGTGTTCCGTGATAGGATCGGTCGTGAACCGGTCAGGGAACAAGTCGTATTCGCCCTCCACAATCTCGAAGACCCAGAGATACCCTTCGGCTTCGGCGTCGGGAGGTGACAATTCACTCGCGTCGAACGTCACCGTCTCGTCGACGACCGGTTCAGCAGGTTCGAACGTAACTGGCTCAAATGGATCAAGTTCGACATCGAGGAGCGTCGTCTCGTCCTCACTTATTTCGACATCTTCGACGACTTCGGGTATGAACTCACCCTGTTCGGAGAACTCGACTTCGAAGAGAACGTCGTACGTTCCGTCCGGATTTTCGAGGTCATAGTGTCCACCAGCACTCGTCATGACCGCATACGTTTCGCCGGTGCTCAAATCGGTCGCCGTCACGGTGGCACCCTGGATACCGTTCCCCGTTTCAGCATCGGTTACGGTCCCCGAGAGTGTTCCCGAATCCGGAACGGGATCGTCGTGGATGACCGATACCGACGCCGTGGCATCGTCGTCATCGCTACGAACCGTCACCTCACCGCTACCGGCGTCACTCATGACAGTCTCCCATGTGAGCGTGGCTGCGTGATTCTCGTCCGGATCGAGTGAGAGCTCCTCGAGCGAGTCGACGACCGAGCCGTCGAACGCCTCGAGATTGATTATCTGCGTTCCCGCCTCGGTGCCGGTGTTTTCGACGGTGACGTCGACGGTGAGCGTCTCGCCGAAAGTGATCGGTGAGTTCGTCTCCGTGATCGACACCGCGAACTGCGGCGCGTCGTCGACGGGTTCGGTCCCCGTCCACGGGTCGAATCGTACGTCTGAACTCACGGAATCGCCGGAACCGCTCGCCGTGGTTCCTGTTTCGGGATCGGAGACTCCTCCACTCGGGCCGCTCTCGGCGCCCCACCAGTTCCAGCGGGCGTCGACCTCGTCGCCGCCCGAGACGAGGCCCTCGGGGTTGCCTGTGATGACGTTGTCACGGAGCGTCGCGTTCGTCGCGTCGACGTAAAATCCCCGTTCGCCGCTATCGGTAACAGTGTTATCCGACAGGACTGCGTTGGCCGAACCGGAACCGACGACGACGCCGTCGACGACCGATCCCTCGATCGTGTTATCCTCGACCGTCGCGTCGATCGCCTCGCTGAGTTCGATCCCGCTCCCGTACGCCCACCCCCAGGTCGGATCGACGTGTCCGTTATCCGTGATCGTGTTTCCTTCGATCGTCGCTGCTGCGGCCTCCTCGAGCAGAATACCCTCTCGACCGTTGTCGCTGATCTCGTTCTCCCGAATCGTTGCGTTGTACGGCGCGTCTCCGCTGGTAAATCCACCTGGTGGTTCGAGCTGGATGCCCTGGTGACTGTTGTCCGTGACGGTGTTGCCTTCGATCCACAGGTCCTCAGTATTCCGTCCGGCGACGATTCCGCGGGTGTTCTCGGAGATATCGTTGTTCTCGAGAACCGTCCGGTCGGCGCGTTCGAGGTGGATTCCATCGTCGCTGTTGCCGGAGAGCTCGTTGTTACGCACCACCGAATCTGCTGCGTTCCACCGGATCTGGAGACCGTGGCGATCGTTGTCTTCGAGCGTGTTCCCTTCGACGAGCGTCCCATCGGTGTACTGGGCGACGTGGATCCCGTCGCTGTACGAACCGGTGACCGTGTTGTCACGGACGACGTGATTTTCACCGTAGCGCTCGAGGTGGATCCCGAACGTGTACGCTTGGCTCGATCCCGTTGTGTCGCTCACTGTATTGTCTCGGACCACGTTTTCGGAGCCACCGACAAGTTGGATCCCGTACTGGACGCTCGAGACGTCGTTGTGCTCGATGACGGAGCCGGTCGATCCCATGTCGACGATGCCACCCTTCTCGCCGTCGACGCCGTCGGAGATCGTGTTGTGTGCGACGGTCGTTCCCTCGGTCACACCGAGTTGAATCGCGGCGACGGTGCCATCGAGGTCGAAGTTCGAAATCTCCACGTCCATCGAATTCACCACGATGAGCTGTGCGGCATCGGGATAACTGGACGGAGTGATCGTCTCACCGTCTACGTCGCGTACGTAGACGAGCTCATCGCCCCCGACCGTGTTGTCCTCGAACTCGTGGAGGAAGTGGGCCGCTTCCTGTTCGTTCTGCCCACTCGACATGGCGACGCCGTGAGCGAACGCGTTGTCGCGGACCGTCGCGTCGGTCGTCGAGGACAGACTGAGGTCGGACCCCTCGCTCGAGATCGTGTTGTGCTCGACGAAGAGCGAATCCAGTCCCCTCGAGTAAATCCCCTGTCCGTTTTCGTCGAGGCGGTTGTCGACAATATCGACCGAACTCGAATCTCGCATCCAGATGGCGGACGCTGACAGTTCCTCGATGTCATTGTCACGAATCTCGATCAAAGAGACCTCGCTGAGGTGAATGCCCCGCGAGGTGTTCGTGATCGTGTTCCGTTCGATCAGGGCGTCGGACGAGTATTCACGGAAATCAATCGCGATCTGCCCGTCGTGCTGGACATCGTTGTCGACGATGGTCGTGTCGCTCGAGCGCCTGAAGGTGATCGCCGGCGAGCTACTCGTGCCAGTATTGTCCCTGACAGTATTGTCGGAGACGAAGGTTCCGGACGCACCGTTCGCACCAGTCGAGGCGATGGCGTTGATCGCGTGGTACTCGTTGTGCGTAATCGTATTGTCCGTGATCTCGACGTTCTCCTGGGGTGACGACCCGGAGAATACGATCCCGTTCCCTACGTTCGACGTAATAGTGTTGCCGTCGATGACGGTTCCAGTGACTTCCGCGAGGTGGACACCGACGTCGTTTGCCGTCAGTAGATTGTTCCGAACCTCGACGTTGTTCGCATCTGACGCCACATGGATGCCTCGAGAGAACTCCCGGACCTCGAAGCCCTCGACCGTGACGGCGCTGGCGTTGACGTATACACCGGTCGACGTCTCGTCGTCGGGGACGAGCGTCACGTCTCCCGTCGCGACCAGCGTCAGGCTGCCGGTGTCGATCCACAGATCTTCCTCGTAGGTTCCAGACTCCACGCAGACCGTCTCATTCCAGTCAGCCGTGGCGATCGCCGACTGAATAGACCCTCCGGATTCGACGATCAGGTCACACGACGCATCGGTGGCGGATATCGTCGACCCCTGTTCGGGAGCAGTTAAACCACCAACCGGTTCGTCGTTCCCGTCTAAGGAACGCAACCCATCGTCGGTCGTCGACGCTTGCTGTGTCGAGTCACTACTCGCCAAGGCGAGTTCCGCATCGGTCGTCGAATCCACCGCTGTCACGTCGGAGCTACCCACTGCGGCGACCGGAGCGACGACCGACGTGATCAGTAACACCGAAAAGAAAACTGCGAGGAACCGAATGGATAAATTCGGTTTCGAATGTTCGGACTTCATGAGCGTTATGGCCGCTGACCCCCCAAATACTCGCGCGTACCCGGTGGTTGTAGCATAGGTGACCTTCAGGTAATCTAGGCGATTCAGAACAGTTTTTGCTCGAAACTAGGTAGCAGAACCACGCCATCAGAACCAGCGTCGACACAGCCACGATTGGGGTGCGGGTCGGCGACTAGAATCACTCACAGATAACGGAAATCGCCGGGACCACGCCGTCGACACCAGAATTCCCAGTGTCGTCGCCGCCGAGACAGTTGGCGGCGCTCGCAACGCCTGCTACTCCCAGCGTCCAAAGAAGCGACCGACGGTCGAAGGGTCCGGTCTCAGCAGCGATTCAGACGTACTCCTCCGCGACGCCACCGACGATCGGCAGGCCGTAGCGGTCTCCCTTGTAGGCTTTGACGATGAGGAAGAGCCAGAGGACGAAGATGATCGGCGCGAGGAGCAGCGAGACCAGACTCACCATGATCGCGAAAATCCAGCCGACGAACGAGATCTGGACGAGTATCGTCTGGAAGATCAGCAGCGCAACGACGGTCGCAAACAGTCCGCCGAAAACGATCATGCTCTGGAGAGCGTGAAACCGCACGAACTCGTTTTTGCCCTCGAGGAGGTAGAGTACCAGGCCGGTAAACGGCGCGAAGAGGTACGCCAGCGCCCCGGCGACGTTTTCGTCGAGTCCGCCGACGATCGGTTCCGTCTCCACGTGGTCAGTGTCGGTTCGGCCAGCGGCCAGTTCCGTTTCGGTAGATTTCATCGGAAATTGCTCGTACAGTTGTCTCACTGCATCGCGGCTTAATGGTTATCTGAGCTGAACGTATGCGCAAAGGTTACCGCAGCGTAACCGTTCTCGCACCCGGACCCGTCTGCTCGTCCGGTGATCGTAAAAAACGAACTCAGCAGTTCGACGGCGGGTCGACCAGGAACTCTTCACCGGACGAGCGGACTTCGACCTCGAGGTCGGCACATGTTTTTCGTTGACGTGAGAGTATTCGGTCGCGGGCGGCTCGGTCGGTCACTCCGTAAGAGCATCAGCGAGCGCCTCGAGTCGCGACTCGAGGTCGCGGTACGCCGCCTGCCGTGTGAGGTGATCACGCGAGTACACTGACTCGAGAAGCGACCGCTTGGCGGCCAACGAGGCGCGTTCGCGGTCGTCGGCTGACTCTCCCCGTCGGCGCAGTTGGTCGTCGATCGCCTCGAGCAACGTCTCGCGGACGATCGGTTTGCGTCGCACGTCGTCGCAGTCGACCTCGAGCAGGTCGAGTTCGGGTCGGTCACCGAGGAGCAGGATCGTCCGACAGTCCGCTCCCACGGCGGCAGGCACGTCGGCTGCGCTGACGCCCGGAAGGCCCTCGTCGTAGACTACGACGTCGATCGGCTCGCGCAGGTAGCGGTCGACGTCCGCAGCAGTGTGCGCTCGAGCGACGGTGTACCGATCGGTTAGCCACTGTCCGTACAGATCGGTAATTCGTCGATCGGCATCCGCAAGCAGGATCGTCGGTGTGGCCGCCCCGAGGTATCGTTCGCCCCATGCACCGAGGTCGTCGAAGATCGGCTCGAGGTCGGCCCCCGCCTCGGTGAGTTCGTACTCGACTCTGAGCGGCGACTCGCTGACGACCGTTCGGTCGACGAGCCCGGCGTCTCGCAACGCCTCGAGCGTGTCGGTCAACACCTTCCCCGAGAGATCCGGAATCGCCTCGAGGAGCCCGTTGAATCCGAGCGAGCCGTGGTGGTGAAGCGCGGCGACGACGACCGGATGCCACTTCTTCGAGAGCAACGCGAACGCGTCGAGCGCCGTACGAGTCGCCCGTGGAACGTCCAGTTCGCGACGAGTCATGTGAGAAGATCCGAATACAGGGGCTTAGCTATTCGGTCTCGTGGTGTGTTCGCCCGGTAGGCGAAGCGATCAACGGGGAGGAGAGCGTTCCGTTCTCCGCGTCGTTCGACCGCTCCGGGTCTCTGATCGGGACACTCGCTCGAGTCGATCGGGTACCGCAGAGCGTGACAACCGGACGAACACTATCGGAACTAATAGCATGATCGCACCCCATGGTCTGGGAAATGGATTCCTTGCGTGCGGTCGACCTCCTGCTCGTCGAGGACGACCCCGACGACGCTCGGTTCGTCGACCGGCTGATCACGGAACACCAGACTGCACTCGAGCGGAGCGGCCGTGAAGCCGCGGTCAGCATCAACTCGGTCGAGCACGTTGATCGACTCTCGGCCGGCATCGAACGAGTCGGGTCCGACTCGCCGGATGTCGTCTTGCTCGATCTTGCGCTGCCGGACAGCGCCGGTCTCGAGACGATCGACCGGCTCGTCGACCGTGCCCCATCGGTTCCGATCGTCGTGCTGACCGGGCACAACGAGGGAGAACTCGGCGTCGATGCGATCCGCTGTGGCGCACAGGACTACCTCGTCAAGGGCTCGATCACGGCCGAACTACTTCTGCGAACGATCGGGTACGCGATCGAGCGGGCACGAACCCAGCGCCAGCTTCTCGATAGGAACCACCGACTCGCGCTGCTGAATCGGCTCATCAGGACCGACATCCGCAACGACCTGAGTATGGTCGTCGGCTGGGGGGATCAGCTCCGATCGAGCGTCGATCCCCGAGACGAACCGGCCCTCGAGGCGCTGCTCGAGGCCGCGACGCACACCCTCGAGCTTACCGATACGGCCGCCGAACTGATGGACGTCCTCGCCGCCGACATCGATGTCGAGCGCGAAGCCTGTGACCTCGTCACCGTGCTCGAGACCGAACTCGATCGCCTCCAGGGCGAGTTCGGTGACGCCGTCACCGTCGACCGAACGGCGCTGCCGGACGAGTCCGTCGTCGTCTCCGCCTCGCCGACACTGGGCTCCGTATTCGCGCAACTGCTCTCGAATGCGGCCGTCCACACCGACCGGCCAACCGCGTCGATCACGGTTGCACTCGAGACGACGGCCGATCGAGCGACAGTCGTCATCGCGGACGATGGGGTCGGCATCCCCGACTCCCAAAAGCGCCTCCTCAGCGATCCCGACGCCAGGTTCGACGCCGACTCGGGAATGGGAACCGGTCTCTACCTGGTGACGACGGTCCTGGATATCTTCGACGGCGACCTCGAGATCACCGACAACGATCCGCGCGGAACGGCCGTCTCGGTGACGCTCGATCGAGTTCGGGGGCAGTAGGAGTGGCAAGAACGAGCCGTCATCACAGAAGAGATCGCCACAGGGAGATCATCGCGGCGAGGAACGTCACGAAGTCGACTCGTCAGGGGACGAGTCGAGACGGCATCCGGAACTGATATCGCGTGTTCTCGGCGTCGAACCACAACACTGCGATCTCAGCCGAACACTTCGCCGCGCTCGTACTCCATCAACGCACTCACCTCGCTCGCGATCTCCTCGCCGAACTCGCGCTCGACGATCCACAGCGCGAGATCCAGCCCCGACGTGACGCCGCCCGCGGTCAGCACGTCGCCGTCGTCGACGATCCGCTCGTCGACCACGTTCGCCGCGGACGCCTCGAGGTCCTCCTCCGCGACCGGGTGGGTCGCCGCGGGCCGGCCCTCGAGTAGGCCCGCTTCGGCGAGCACCATCGCACCGGTACAGACCGAGGCGACGGTCGCCCCCTCGGTGAACCGTTCGTCGACCGCGGCGGCCAGCGCTCCGTCGTCGACTGCCGCGCGGACGCCCCCGTTGGACGTCGTCCAGCCCCCGCCGGGGACGATCAGAATGTCAGGCTGTCCCAGCGTCCCCTGCGATTCGACGCGCAGGTCGTGGCTCGCGGTCACCATGTCCGTCTCCTCGAGCGTAACGAGGCTGGTCTCGAGGTCTGCACCCGCCTGGGCGGCGTTCTCGAGTACTTCGTAGGGACCGATCGCGTCCAGTTCGTCGAAGCCCTCGAACAGCACGATTTCGGCAGTGGTTTCGGCCATACCCGGACGGAGGGCTGGGGAGGTAAAACGTATTGTGCCAGAATGGGAAAGACGGGAGGGACACCACGCTCGCCGACGCTCACCGCCGGACGGTCTCGTCGACGACCTCGTGGAGCGCGTCGAACACCGCTTGGTTTCCGGCGGCGACGAACCACTCATCGCGGTCCTCGCTGTTCCCACCGTCGCGACCCTCGCTACTCTCCCCGCCGCGTGCCGTAAGCAATCCACTTTCGACCGCGAACAGCTCACCCAACAGCTGTTCCTCCGCGTCCGGCCGGTAGCAGACGATACCGTCCAGTCGCCCGCGAGCGAGCAGCCCCCAGTGGACCGTCGGCGACCAACTCTCGAGGCGGCGCTTGCAGCGATCCTCGAGCGCCCGGTTGATCGACTCGGAGACCACCGCCTGTTCGGGCCGGCGTTTCACGTCGTGGCCGATGACCGAGACTGCGGTCGCCGTCTCGGGGCTGGCATCACTGTCCCCGTCGACCGGCTGCCCGTCGTGTCGGACGCCACCGCCTCGAGCGGCGACGTAGAGATCGTCGAGCAGTGGGACGTAGACGACGCCGAGAACGGGTTCCGAGTCGGGGATCGACGAGCCGGAGTCGGCGGCCTCGAGCACCGTCATCGCCGTCGCGAACGCGGGCAGTCCCGACTCAAAGTTGTTCGTCCCGTCCAGCGGATCCACGAGCCAGGTGTACTCGCCCGACCCCTCGTGGCGACCCGACTCCTCCGCGACGATGGGGTGGTCGGGGAACGCGGCCCGGATTACCTCGAGAATCCGCCGTTCCGCACCCGTGTCCGCGCTGGATTTTACGTCGTGGACACCCGCATCGACGTCCGTGTCCTCCGCGCGGTAAGCGTCGCGCAGGTACGCGCCGCCGACGGTACAGGCCTCGATCGCGGTTCGCTCGAGTTCGTGGAGGGTCGTCATGGAACTCGAGTACGGCCGATCCGCACTTGGTCGTTATTCTTCCCCGACCGGTTCTTGGTTGGACCAACCGCGTTTCGGACGGTTCTTGGCGCTGGGAACCCACGTAACGGTATGAACGACCAGCAAGCCGCAGTCGCCGATTTCGTCGAGACGTACGACCTCGAGACGCCGCCAGAGTTCCGCCTGCTCGATCTCGTCTCGGAGGTCGGCGAACTCGCGAAAGACGCCAACACGTCGACGGAGTACGGTACCGAACCCGAGGAACTGGCTCTCGCATCCGACGAGATCGGCGACGTGCTCTTTGCGACGCTCGCGCTCGCGGACTCGCTCGATATCGACGCCGAGGCGGCGCTCGAGGAAGCACTCGAGAAGTACGAACGGCGGATGGACGCCGACGAGACGCCCGGATCGGCCGAGTAATCAGCGGTGCGCCGTCGATACGAGCCATCGACTCGAAACGGGTCTTCGAGATCGATCACTGCTGCGTGTTCAGTCGGCTCGCGACCCAGAGCAGAACGAGGACCACCCCGAAACCGACGCCCGTGACGGCGAGCGCGAACGTCGGGTGCTCGAGTGGCAACCGTCCTGCGACCCCGACGAATCGTTCCAGCCCGACGAAGGCGACGACCAGGACGACGGCGAACGCCGTGATGAGGATGTCGTAGTCGAACCACGTTTTGAAACCGTCCAACGACGGCATACCGCCATATTGTGTCCGTACGGCTATAGCTTTTTGATCGAGTCACTGTTTCCCATTCCGGTGACAGTGTCGCTCGAGAACGACTGACTTCCGCGATCGATTTCGACGGTAGCGATCCCTGTGTTCTCCTGTTACGGTCGAGGAGAGGAGGAGCGCTCTGTCCCTGGCAACAAGGGTTCGCCACGCCCTCCCCAACCGATTCGTTCCCTCGCGCTGCTCGGTCACTCATCCCTCGCACAGTGTCGACGGCGTCCCCTCGCGTTGCTCGGGGTCGCCGTCAGCGCGCGCCACCGCAGACGATTCGATCGGACTGCAGCGACGCTCGATCGACGACCGATCCGGAACTACGGGACTACGTCGGCGTTGACCTCGAGCACGTCCGCCGCCGCCTCCCGGACCGATTCGACCGTATCCGGCCGCGCGTAGACCCCCAGTCGCCAAATTTCTCGCGCGCAGGCGTCCAGTCCGGCGACGAGCGACGAGCGCTCCTCGAGTCGCCGCAGGTCGCCGTCGACGACGATGCGAGCCCTGGATTCGGGCGAACTGGGTTCGGAAGGGCTGTCGACGACGACGGCCGCGGGGTCCACGTCCGCGACGGCGGCGATTTCGCGCTCGAGGTCGCGCGTGCGGTCGTATTCGAGGCCGACGAAACGATCAGGGACGTCGCCGCGGGGGAGCCAGACAGCCCGCTTGTAGAGTCGCCGTTCGCGCAGGCGGGTCGCGACATCGGCCGTCGGCGCGTGGCCCTCGAGCGTGGCGAGCAGTTCGGCGTCGGTCAGCCGAGCGAATCGGTCGGCGTCGACGGCACCGTCGGCGAGGATACGCTCGCTCGCCCGGTCGAGCATCGCACCCGCAATCCGCGAGACGTGGTGGCGGTAGACGGTCGCATTCATCAGGGTCCGGGCGATCAGCGCGCTCTCGGCGGTCGCGACGTCGCCAGCCTCTAAGGCGAGTTCGCCGTCGACGATCCGCAGCGAGTAGAGCAAGCGCGCGTGGTCGATCGTGCCGTAGGGGACGCCGGTGTGATGGGCGTCCCGGACGAGGTAGTCCAGTCGATCGACGTCGAGTGGACCGGAGACGAGTTCCCCGAGCGGGCCGCGACCGTCGACGGTCGCCGCGACGGCTTCGGGGTCGAGTCCCTGCGCCTCGAGCACGTCCCCGAGATCGCTGTCGGTCAGCAGCCACTCGATCTCGTCGTGGTGACGGCCGAGGTGGCGCTCGATGGCGGCTTCGGTCTGATGGCCGAAGGGACCGTGACCGACGTCGTGGACCAGCGCCGCGGCACGCAATCGGTCCGCGAGGGCCGGCTCGAGCTCAAGTTGCTCGACGGCGCGCGAGGCGAGGTGGTAGACGCCGAGACTGTGCTCGAAGCGCGTGTGGTTCGCGGAGGGGTAAACGAGCTGGACCGTACTCAGCTGGCGGACGGCCCGTAGGCGTTGCATTTCGGCGGTATCGAGCAGCGCCTCGGCCGTGGGGTCGAGTTCGATGTAATCGTGAACGCTGTCCTTGATCGTCGTCATCTGGGGATAGCTACTCTCGAGAGAACCGTCTTCAACGCCATGGTTCGGCGACCGGTGCTCGCCACTGGTGTGAGAATGCACACCGAAACAGCGGTTCCGATCAGCGCGTCCGCTGTTCGGGCCGAGCCGTCGACAGCACCTGCTCGTCCAGTTGCGCCTGCGTCTCCTCAATCGTCCCCGAATTGTCGATTTCGACGTGATCGTGTTCGATCGGGTCGAACGACTCGCGGAGCTGGAGGTGTTGGTCGAACTCGGCGTCGCTGATCGTCTCCGTCCGCTTCTCGAGGCGCTCTCTGACGACCTCGAGCGAACAGGTGACGTGGACGAAGCGGATATCGACGTCGGCCTCACGCGCGACGCTCATCGCCTGCTCGCGGCGAGTTTTCCGGCGAAACGTCGCGTCGAGGACGACGTTTGATCCGGACTCGAGGTCGGTGCGGGCGCGCTCGAGCAGTTCCGCGTAGGTCGCATCGCTCTCGGCGCGGGTGTAGGTCGGCTCCGGAAACAGCTCCTTGCGAACGGCGTCGCTGCGATGGCGGGTCGCTGGATACCGATCTGCGGTGTACGCGGAGGCCATCGACTTACCGACACCCGGCAAGCCACAGTAGACGAGCAGCGTCGGACGGGACACGATACCTGATAAAAAGGGGTGCTACTAAATCGAACCGATTTTGTCGGTGTAGCGCAATCGGAGCATTCCGATCGGTGGTCGAAACCGTCCGCGGACGGTTACTTCAGCAGCGATCGGGCCATTCGGTCTGGGAATCCGAGGATGAGCTCCCGAATGCTCTGTTTCTCCTGATCCGAACGAAGCCGGGCACGCAGTCGCTGGCTGAACAGTTCGACCAGGAAGATCAGCACGAAGATGACGAACAGCGTCGCCATCATGTTCTCGAAGACGAGCCGACTCTCCTGAGTCGCGACGACTGCTCCGAGCCCGCCCGCGCCGACGACGCCGACGGTGACGGCCGACCGGACGTTGATCTCGAAGATGTAGAGCGTCCACGCGATAAAGGACGTTTTGACCTGGCTCAACATCCCAAAGAAGACGATCTGGGGCTTGTTCGCCCCGGTCGTCTGCATCGCCTCGATCGGCCCCTCCTCGAGTTCCTCTAAGTCCTCGACGAACAGCCGGCCGAGGTTGCCGATCGTGTTCAACGCGATGGCCAGCGTCGCCGCGGCCGCGCCGAGACCGACCAGTGCGATGAAGATCAGCGCCCAGATGATCGCCGGAATCGCACGGATGAACGACATGATCCCTCGGAAGACGAAGTTGAGGGGGAACGGCGTGACGCGTTCGGAGGCGAGCACGCTGAACACCAACGCGAGCGGGAATCCGAGGATCGTCCCGACGAGTCCCATCGCTAACGTCGTACCGGCCTCCCCGAAGATGGCGAAGACGCCCATCTCCTGGAAGAAGAAGGCGTAGATGTCCGCGACGTCCGGCGGAAACTGGAGGAGTAACCCGCCGATCTCGGGGTCGTATATCAGTTCGTTGTTCCAAATGAACTCCCAGTATGTGCCGACGTCGAGGAACGGAATCCCGCCGAAGTTCGTCGTCGGGAAGTAATCGCCCATCCTGCCGGCGAAGTGACTCCACGTGAAGTTGGTCCGACTGTCGAAGAACTCCGTGGCCGCGAGCCCCTGCAACGTCACGAACGCGAGCGAGACGGCGAGGGCGATCCAGCCGACCGCTCGACGACGACGCGTCTGTCGGATATTCTCGAACTGTTCGTTTACCTTCTCGCTGGCGGACTCGAGCGGTGTCGCTCGCTCGGCGTCCGCCCGGTCGACGCCCCCATCGGCGACCGCGTCTGCGTCTTCGTCACGCTCCGTTCGGTCGTCGTTTCGTGGATCGTTCACAGTGATGCCTCCGTTCCCTCGTCTCCTGGACGCCGAGTCGATGCGTCCGCTTCGTCCATGACGAACATCCCCTCGGTATCGATGTCACCGTAAATTCTGTCGATGGCGTCGATCGTCAGCTCGTCCCGGTAGCCGTCGAAGACCTTCTCACCGTCGTGAAGTCCGATAAACCGCTGTCCGTACTTTCGCGCGATGTTGACCTGATGGAGACTGATAAACGACGTCAGATCGCGCGACGTCGCGACCCGTTCTAGGTATCCCATCACGTCCTGAGCGCTGCCGGGGTCGAGGCTCGCGACCGGTTCGTCGGCCAGCAGTACCTCCGGTTGCTGGACGAGGGCGCGGGCGATACCGACGCGCTGTTGTTGTCCGCCACTCATCCGCCGGGCCTTCTTTTCGGCCTCGTCCAAGAGTCCGACCGTATCCAGCGCCTCGAGGGCGCGTTGCTTTTCGGACGTCTCTTGCAACTGGAGTACGCTCTCGATGAGACCGGCCCGGTTGATGCCGCCCGAGAGGGCGTTCGAATAGGCAGTCATGTCGCCGACAATATTGTGCTGCTGAAAGATCATCGCCACCTCCGGTTGTGTGGTCACCATCGGCTCACCGTCGATCAGCACTCGGCCCTCGGTCGGTTTTGTGAGCGCGGACATACATCGCAAGAGCGTCGATTTCCCGGAGCCTGAGACGCCGAGGATGATGACGAACTCACCCGCCGGAACCTCGAACGAGATATCGTCGAGTGCGACGGTATCACCGTAGGTTTTTCTGAGATTGTCGACGACGATTTTGGGCATTGGTTATTCTGGGTTTTGAGTCGCGTTATTTGGGACTTACTCTATGTCTTCGAACGCGATGCCGAGGTCGTCGGCGAAGTCACGAACCGGATCGTATGCGTCGTGGTCGGCCTCGACGACGCCGCTGAACCAGAGCGTGTGGTCGTCGAAGTCCTGCCAGTCGGCTTCCTGATCCTCGTCTAAGTCGTAGTCGTCGGTGTCGAGGTCCCCCTCGTTGTAGTCTTCGAGCATGTCATCGGGCAGGTCGAGTCCGAGTTCGTCGGCCAGATCGAACGCGTCGTGCTCGAGTTCCTCGGCGTCGACGCCACGCATGAACTCCTCGATATCGTACCGAATGTCCTCCTCCCAATCGGTGTTGACGACGATCGGTGCGCGCGGAATCGCCGGCGAGACATCCAGTAACTGTAGTTCGGGATCGCGCGTCCCGGCGATATCGACCTCCGGAGAGATCTCGTAGAGATCCTCATACTCCCCTTCGATCTGGTCTAGAGGAACGTGCGGAATGGACGCGAACTCGCCGGCACCCGCAGCCATGACGGTGTCGTCCTCGATGAGTTCCGTAATGGCGTTGTCGTGTGCCACACCGCTGCGCCACGTGAAGCCCTCCGCGCCACCACCCTCGGGGGCGTTCCCGATGTCGAGGCCGTTTTCTTGGAGCATCCACAGCGGGGCCATACCGCCAGAGACCGAGCCGATGTCGGCCGACGCGATTTCCTCGCCCTCGAGGTCCGAAACCTCCTCGATGTCGCTTTCGGCCGTAGTAACGAGGGTTCCGAAGTACCGCTCGGCACCGAACGCTTCTCGCATCCCGACGACGTCAATTTCGTCGGGGCCGAGTTGTGGGACCGCGCCCGGTGACGTATCGGCGAGAATTCGGTCGCCCTCGCCGGCACGGTTGAGTTCCTCCATCGTCCCGGAGTAACTCGAGGTTGGAAGTCCAGCGATTTCGACATCGAACTCGTCTTCGATCAGTTCGAACAGCGGCTGATACTGCACTTCGATGTCGATCGTATCCTCTGCCGGGTTCATCACCCACGTGATAGAATCGTCGTCGCTGCCACCCGTACAACCAGCCAACGCGACCGCCCCCACCGCCCCGGTCGTGGTCAAAAATTTACGCCGTGTACTTGCTAACTTGCCGTGGTCGTTGGACATCTGCTAACGCATAATTAGACCATCATTAAATAATTTCTGGTAAGCGTGTGTGTTCTCGTTCTATACCCCGAGGAACGTACCGCTATATACCAATATAGAATATCGACACAGTATCGACAGTCCCGATATAACATAAATTTGATTTTTCAATATCTCAACCTTGTTTGAACGATCGTTACAGTACTGCGACCGGATCCGCGCTCGTTCTTCAACTATTGAAACAGTCTCCTCCGTCGGCCATCGAACATCTGACAGGGTCAGTAGCGACTCGAGCCAGCGTCGCCGATGTCGAGTGCTCGAGTTCGTTCCAGAAACAGGGTCTTGTCGTCTCCGTCCGTTTTCAGCGTGTCCGGATCGTACTCAAGCGTCGGTTCCTCGTGACCTCCGTTTGGAAAGTGTTTGGCCAGTTCGTACCGGCCCACATCGCTGTCGGCCGCGTCGACCAGCCGTTCGTCCGCACTCGAGAGGTCGAGATCGAACGCCTCGCGGACCACCGCGGCGAGTTCGGCTTCGGCGTGCGTGTAGCCGGGCAGACTCCGCTTGACCGGCGCGGGAACGTCGGCGATGTAGGCCTCCGTGGCGTCGTGGAGCAGTCCCCAGCGAATCGCGTCCGGACTGCCACCGCGGGCTTCCACCTCGTAGCTGACGTGGACCACGTGTCGAGCCACGCTGTAGAACTCCATCCCGTGGCCCGTAAAGCGGGTAAGATTCGAGAGTGCGTGGGCGATATCCGCGAGCGAAACGTCGTCGGGATCGGCGGCGAGCGGCGTGATCGTCCCTCCAGTCCGTGTGTTTATCACCCCATGGCCGCCGTTCGACTCGGCGAGCACGGCCTGTAGTTCGCCCGCGACGGCCTCGAACCGGGCCCGAAGTTCGGCGTCGACCTCCTCATCCGTTGCCCGGATCGTCCGTTCGAGCGTCGCAACCTCGCCCTCGAGGCGCTCGATTTGGGACTCGAGGGCCGCGTCCGCGTCGTCAAAAGATTCCATACGAGACGTTCAAATGAAGGTACCAAAAGTGGTGCGTGATGGAGCGGGCGACGCAGTACGCAGGGGTAACACACACCCGGCTTCGCGTCGTCGTCTCGACAACCGACGATCCGGCCACGCAATAACATGAACCGACGGTCCCTCATCGCAGCGGCGACGCCACTGGCGGTGCTGAGCGGCTGTCTCGACGATATCGGATCGACCGCCGGCGAAAATAGGGCGACCGACGACGAGGCGGAAGCCGACCGATCGGAGCCACCGTTCAACGTCACGACCGTCGACGGGCCCGGCAGCGACGCCGGAACGGTCAGCGTTCCCACCGACGGGCAGGTCCAACTGGTCAATTTCACGCGACTCAACTGTCCGACCAGCAAGGCGCTCCTCCCGCGCGTCGAGGAGGCCAGAGACCGCCTCGCAGAGGCAGTCGACATCGGCCCCGACGGAACGGTCCACGTGCTCTCCGTCATCGACGGGAGCATCGGCGCACAGCCCTCGGCGACGGAGCTGGCCGACTGGTGGGCCGAACAGGACGGCGACTGGACGATCGGCAACGACGAAACCGGCGCGCTCGACGACCACTACGAGATCACGCTCCGACCGACGACGATCGCCATCGACGGCACCGGCGAAATTCACTGGCGCGACGAGGGTGGAACGACAGTGAACACGATGGTCAGCGGCGTCGAGACGGCGCTGGAGGCCGCCGCGGAGCCCCGGACTCGAGACGACGACAACTGAGCTAGCCGTGTCCTCGAGTTTATATACCAACCCGCGGCCAGACCGTCCATGATCGACGACGCGATCCGCGTGCTCGCGGGCGACTGTACCGTCATCGCCGAGACCGGAGACCGCGAGGAGTACCGCGGCCGAGTGACGACCATCGTCAAACCCGACAACACCGTCCTCGTCCACGACAGCGACGGCTACCAGCCCGTGGCGTGGCTCACTCGGGCCGACAGCGTCTCGAGCGACCGCACCGGCGACTTCACGCTCGTGGCGAAGAAGGACACCCAGACGCTACGGATCGCCGCCCACGACCAGGACGGCTTCGCGCACTATCCATCCTCTGCGGCCGGAACGCCCGTCGGGCACTGTCCCGACTGCGGCGGCGCGCTCGTGCGCTCGAACGGCGTCCACTGCGTCGGCTGCGGGGATCGGTACGGAGTGCCTCGAGACGCAACGATTCGCGAGGAACAGTGTGACTGCGATTGTGGCCTCCCCAGAATGCGCGTCGAGCGCGGGCTGGCGTTCAACGTCTGTCTCGACCGCTCGTGCGAGTCCCTCGACGACGCCGTGCGGGAGGCCTTCGACCGCGAGTGGGACTGTCCGGAGTCGAACTGCGACGGCGACCTCCGAATCCTCCGCCGCGGTGGGCTTATCGCCGGCTGCGAGCACTACCCCGACTGCGACACCGGTTTCGCCGTCCCCGCGGGCGTCGTCGACGGCGAGTGCGGCTGTGGACTGCCGACGTTCGAAACCAAAAGCGGGACCCGGTGTCTCGACGCGACGTGTGAAGAGGTGTTAGAACGGTCGCTCGAGACCGAATCCACGGCCGGCGGCTGAGAACCGGTAGTCTCGAATCGCGACCATCCACCGCGCGACAGCCGTCCGATCAGCCGCCGCTGCGGTGGGTGGGACTGAAAGGGGTTGGCGTTGAGCGGACGCTTTGCGTCCGCGATGCTCGGAAGAGCTTGCTCTTCCGTTGCGGTCCGGGAAGCCGGACGACGCAAGCACCGAAGCGACCGGAGGGAGCGAGGCGCGCAGCAAGTCCTGCGACTGGACTGGGCCAAGGGCTTTCAAAATGACCGAACCAGCCGTCACTACTCGAGTACTGACGACGAAGAATAGGAACCGATCCGCAGCCCCTTAGTCACGGCCGGCCGAACCCCGCGTATGACACTCGAGGGGCGGTTCGACGAGGAGGCGGGCGTCGTCCGCGTGGGGAGCGACGCGCGACAGCGCTATCACGACGCGCGGGGCTACGGCTATCCGCTCGAGGGCAACGAGATCGCCCTCGCACCGATCGAGGCGGCCCATCTGCTCTATCGCGGGGACCTCGAGGCGGTCGTCGACGGCGCGAGCGGCGACCGCATGGACTTCCGCGCCTTCGCGGCCCGCGAACCCGGCGAGAAGTTCGGCGTCCGGTTTCTGGTCTACGCCGACCTGCGCTCGCGCGGGTTCTACCTCTCGCCGGCCGCGGAGCCGTGGGTTCCCGACCCACCCGAAGGGACGGTCGATTTCGCGGTCTTCCCCCGCGGGAAGGGGCCCCGAGACGGCGAGGTCGAGTACGCGCTGCGGGTGATCGGCGAGCGAACCGACGTGCCCGCGGGCGACCTCGAGGACGGCGTCCTCGCGGTCGTCGACGAGGAAAGCGAGATCACGTACTTCGACGTCTCGCCCCGCGATCCGTCGGGGTCGTCGACCCCCGACGCCGGGTTACCCGACGGCTGCGAGGCCGACCTGCTGGCCGATCGGGTCGTCGTCTGGGAGCCCCCGCTCTCCCTCTACGAGACCACCTTCTACGGCCAGCCACTCGAGGGCAGAGAGTACGACGAGCCGACGCTCCAGTTGTCGCTGCTCGAGGCGGCCTTCCTCGCCGAACGCGGGGCGATCGATCTCGACCCGGAGACGGTTCGCGACCGGGGCCACGAGGTCGAGGGCGAGCGGTTCGCCCGGCGGCTGGCGGTCTACACCGAACTGCGCGAGCGGGACGTCGTCCCGAAGACGGGCTACAAGTTCGGCGCGGACTTCCGGACCTACGCCGACGTGGAGTCAGTCGAGAACCTGGGCCACTCCGAGTTGCTGCTCCGGGTGCACCCCGACGACCACGTCTTCGAACCGCGAGACCTCGCACTCGACGTTCGCCTCGCCCACGGCGTCCGCAAGACGATGGTGTTTGCGCTGGTCGGCGCAGACGGCGGAATCGACTGGTGGTCGGTGGAGCGGCTGACGCCCTGATTCTGGCCTCGCGCGAGCGCAACGATAAAAACCCCGACGCGAGAGGGTAGCCGTATGCAACTCGAGGTGATCGGCGTCGGCGGCGCGGGCTGTCGGATCGCCGACTCGATCCGAGCCGCTGAGCCGGCTGGACACGCCTTTCTCACGGACGTCTTCGCGTTCGATACCGACGAGGCCGACCTGCAGCGGACGGTGCTCCCCGAGTCACACCGCTATCGCTACGGCACGGAATCGGCGTTCGACGACGGGCTCGAGGCCGCGACGGAGGCCGGCCAGGAACACGCCGCGGAACTGCTCGAGGTACTCGAGCGTGGCTCCCCCACCGAGGCCGACGCCTTTCTCGTCGCGGTCGGTCTCGGTGGCGTGACCGGCGGCGGAACGGTCCCCGCGCTCGTCGCGGCGCTCCAGCGGACCTACGACGAGTCGGTGTACGTCCTCGCGACGCTGCCGGCCGATCGGGAGTTCGACGCGGACGCCGGCGATCCGTCCGGCCTCGGCGGTCGCTCGAAGAGGGCGTCGACGACGGCCGGCGAGAATACGCCACCACGACCCGACGCGGCGACGAACGCGGTTCGAACGCTCGAGCGACTCGAGGGAGTAGCGAGCGCGATCGTTCCGTTCGACAACGAGACGTGGCTCCGGCCCGGCGAGGAACTCGCCGACGCGCGCGATCGGTCGAATCGAGCGCTGGCGACGCGAATCGCGGCCGTCTTCGCCGGCGGCGGCGAGTCGGATGGCCCCGTCGCCCAAACCGTCATCGACGCGAGCGACATCGAGCGGATCGTCGGCAACGAGTCGGCCATCGTGACGCTCGGCTACGCCGAAGAAACCGTCGAGACCACGAGTTCGAAGTTCGGGCTGGGGCTGTTGCCGACGGAGCGGGAGGTCGAAACGAGCGAGGCCGTCAGCGCTGTCGAAACGGTCGTCCGGAAGGGGATTCGTGGAAAGCTCACGCTCGAGTGCGAGCCCGATATCGCGGCGCGCGGCCTCCTGATCGTCGGCGGCCCGCCGGCGTGGCTCAACCGGCAGGCGATCGCCGAAGGGCGGTGGACGCTCGAGTCCGCTATCGGCGGTTCGGGGATTCTGGGCGGGGACGCGCCGCGACCCGACGGCGAGACCGTGTTCGCGGGTGTCGTGTTGGCCGACGTGGAGTCCGATCGACTCGAGCGGTTGCGGGACGTGGCCGCCCAGTCCGAGTGAGACAATCGTCACACGGAGGACCGTACCGGATTCGAGCGTATAGCCGTTTGATGGACTCGAGTGATCTGTACTCCTGGCAGCAGTGATTTCCACGTCCTCCTCAACCGATTTCTGCTCACGGGTGCGAAGCACCCGTTTGCATGGTTCGCGGGACCTCCGGTCCCGCGCTAACACTCGTTCCCTTCGGTCACTCGCTCATCCACAGGAAGACGCTCCGCGTCTTCCACGCAGTCGCTCGTGGCACTCGCGACGACCTCGCGCAACTTCGCGTCGCGACTCGCTGTTCGCTCGTCGAGACACAGCGCGCGCCACCACGGGTGGTCCGGATCGATCGGTGTGAGACGCGAAAGTGAGACGCGAGTTAGTCGAAATCCGACTCCGTAACCTCACCATCCGCAGTTGAGATTCTGGGTTCGGCACCGACCTCGAGCGACTCTCCGTCGTCCTCGAGTACGATCATCGTCGCGGAGCCGACCGAGGGGGCGTCGACAACGTCGTGACCGCGATTCTCGAGGTCCTCGCGGACGTCTTCGGGGTACTCGGCCTCCATCTCGAGCGTGTTCTCGGCCTCCCAGGGGACGGCCGTCGACGGAAACGCCGTGCTCACGAACCGGGGGTGGTCGATGGCGTCCTGGGCGTCGTGGCCGAACTCGTGGACGTGCAGGAACTGCTGGGTCTGGCCCTGCGGTTGGGTGTCCACACCGGTATTACCACCCAGAATGTACGGCTGGCCGTCTCGAACGGCCATGTAGGGGTTCGAGGTGTGTCGGACCTTGTACCCGGGTGTGAGTCGATTTGGATCGTCGTCCGCCACCGAGATCATCCGCATCCGGTTGTTGAGGTGGATGCCGGTGTCGCCGACGACGAGGAACTGCGCGCCCAGACTGGTCGTCACCGCGGCCGCGTTGCCGTCGCCGTCGACGACGTGGAAGGTGGTGGTGTGATCGGCGTCGCCGACGGACGAAACTGATTCCTCGTCCTCGAGTCCGGAGTCGAACGGCCACTCCATCGCACTGTCCATCTCGATTCGGTCGGCCTGCGCTTCGGCGTAGTCGTCGTCCAGCAACGTTTCGACCGGGATGTCGACCCGCTCGGGGTCGCCGACGTGGTGGTAGCGATCCGCGAAGGCGAGTTTGATCGCCTCGGCCTGCAGGTGGACAGTGTCGGCGTCGGCCGAGTCGAGGTCGTCGAAGTCGAACGCATTCAGCGTGTTCAGCGCCAGTAGCTGCGTGATTCCCTGACTGTTGGGCGGATTCTGGTAGACGTCGACATCGTCGTCGTACTCGATCGAGAGCGGGTCGACGATCTCGGCTTCGAACTCCTCGAAGTCCGACAGCGTGAGGTAGCCGTCGTGTTCGTCGCTAAATTCGACGATTGCCTCGGCGATCGGGCCGCGGTAGAAGTAGTCTCGAGCCGCCTGAATCGCGTCGCTGCGGTCCTCATCTGCGTGTTCGTCGTACGCATCGGCGAGCGCCTCGAACGTGTCCGCCAGCTCCTCCTGGTAGACCGTGTCGCCCTCCTCGAGGAGGTCGCCCGCGGGCTGGTAGATCTCGGCGGCGTCGGGTCGGTCGTCTATCTCGTCGGCCTCGTTCTCGAGCCAACTCCGCAGTTCCGGACTGGCGGGGTAGCCCTCTCGAGCGGTCTCGATAGCGGGTTCGAGCACGGTATCGAGATCCAGTTCGCCGTATTCCTCGAGCCACAGCATCCAGCCGTCCCAGGCACCGGGAACGACGGCCTGATGCACGCCGGCGGTCTCTGCACGTTCTTCGTAATCATCCGGTGAGGCCTCGGAGCCGACGGGACCCACGCCGTCCAGACTGGTGATCTCCTCGTCGTCGGCGTCGTAGTAGAGCGCCCAGGTGCCACCGCCCAGCGCGGAGGAGAACCAGGGCTCGACGACGCTCAACGCGGCGGCGACGGCGACGGCCGCGTCGGCGGCCGTGCCGCCCGCTTCGAGGACCTCGAGTCCGGCTTCGGTCGCGAGTTCGTGCTGCGAGACGACCGCGACGGATCCGTCCTGGGCCCCGCCGGACTCCTCGACCGAGAACCCGGTGCACCCGGCAACGCTTACGGCACCGATCCCGCCGGTACCCGCGAGAAACTCGCGGCGGCGGACGTTCGTGTCCATGCCGGGTAGGCGGGTGACGCGAAGTAAAGTGGCGCCGGACGTTTCGAGACGTAGTGAGAGATTATGGGTAGGGGTGTCGAAAAGGCGGAGGCGGGATTGGGATAGACGCTCGGTACAGTTGTCCGAGCGTCGCGCGTACGGCCGCAATCGAGCGCCAACCGTCCCGAACGACATCGTTCGCCGCAACGAATGGTTACGCGAACGCCTCGAGGAATCGCGAACCGAGTACGACCTCCGTGCCGGCCAGCCCGACTGAACAGAACAGCGTCACGTCGTCCGCGGCCGTCCGTCCGAGAGTCGGCTCTTCGAGCACCTCGGCGAGTTCGAGGAGCCGGCCGTCGTACTGGCCCGAAACGAGATGGGGTTGGTCGGCGGCGTCGAGCTGTGGCAACGAGTCGGTCGCGATGGCGTCGGCCCGGTCGACTACCTCGAGCGGCAGTTCGTGGGCGTCCGCGAACCGCGGCCCGATCGTCATGACATGGGTGCCGGACTCGAGCCAGTTACGAGGACTCGAGCGGGAGGGCCAGCCTCGAGGCGGACCTGTTCCATCGATGACTGAAACCGGGTTCGGTAAGTCGCCTTACTGAAATGACTTTCAGATTACAATTAAGCTGGGCGACACCCTCTATAACAGTATGTGGAGACACTACCCGCCGCACCCCGACCCCGTCACCGGCCGCTCGATCGCTGCCGGCTTCCTCGTGGCCGCCGGCTTCGTTGCCGTGCTGGTCGCGGTCGATTACCCGACAGCCGCCGTCACCAGCCTCGCGGTGGTGATGGCCGGGGGCCTGCTCGTTCGCCGACTCCGGCGCGCTCGGACCCTCGAGATTCCCGGCACTCGCGTCGGCCTGCAAGTCACCGTGTCGAGGTCCCGGGACGCTGCCCCGACCGTCGCCGAGTGCTCGATCGCGCTCGTCGACAGGGACGAATCGTCTGCAGAGGGGCGACCCGGTTGAGTCCCCGTTTCGATGATCCCCCGCTCGTGGTCATCCGGCCTACGTCGACTCGCCCGGAATCACCGCCCCCTCGTGCTCGAGCAACTCGCGTTTCAGGTCCAGCCCGCCACCGTACCCTGTGAGCGAGTCGACGCCGACGATCCGGTGACAGGGGACGATGATCGGAACTGGATTCCGGCCGCAGGCCTGTCCGACCGCGATCGGCGCGCTCTCGAGATCCCGCGCGATATCGCCGTACGTTCGCGTCTCGCCCGCCGGGATTTCCGCCATCGCCTGCATGACCTGCCCCGTGAAATCGTCCGGATACTCGATTCCGAGGTCGAAAGCAGTCCGCTCGCCGGCTTCGTACTCGCGGAGTTGTTCGCGGATCGTCTCCGGCTCCGCGTCGATCCTCGAGGCGGCTATCTCTCGGTCCCGACCGAAGATGCTGATCTGCATTCGTGGAGCTGTTCGTCGGCTGGGCGCTTTACTCTAGGTTTCGACCGAGCCGTCACGGCGAACGTCCGAAGTATGAGTATTTTTCCCCGCTGAACCGAAGGGAGTATCATGACCTCGTTCGAGTACGACGTCGCCATCGTCGGTGCGGGCACCGCCGGCTGTTACGCGGCATCGACGATTTCGAAGGCTGGATACGACGTCGTCATCGTGGAGCGAAAGGACGCCGAGGAGGCCGGACACATCGCCTGTGGCGATGCACTGAAGGGAGCCGACGAGTTCCCGGAGGCGATTCCGAAATCGGAGATTGCCGATGCGTTTACGAATACGGCCGTCGACCACGGCCGCTTCGAGATTCCACAGGAGGACGCCGTACTAGACATTCCGGTTCCGGGCGAGTTGGCGGTTATCGACCGCTGGGAGTTCGGCCGACAGCTCATCGACGCGGCCGAGCGCGCGGGCGTCGACTTCCACTACGACACCGTCGTACAGAGCGTAATTCAGGACGACGACGGCTGCGTAACGGGCTTCGAGGCGAAGCGGGCGGGTAAACGCCGAACCTACGAGGCGACCGTCACGCTGGACGGGGCCGGAGCGCTGTCGATTCTCCAGGACACGATCGACTTCGACGGAACGACGTTCGATACGAACGTGCGGTACTCGCAGTTCTCCTCGGCCTACCGCGAGATCATCGAGGTCGAGGAGCCGGTCGAGTGGGACGACGCGCTCGTGGTCAAACCGACGAAGCGCTCTGCGGGCTATCTCTGGTACTTCCCGCGGACGCCCACGGAGATCAACGTCGGCCTCGGCTTCCAGATGAACGAGGAGCCGATGCAGTTGGTCAGGGATCTCCGCGAGGACATCAGCCAGCGCCCGGAGCTACGGGGAGCAACGGTGAAAGACAAACTTGGCGCAGCACTGCCGACCCGTCGGCCGTACGACTCGGCGACGGCACCCGGCTACATGGCCATCGGGGACGCGGCCGCACACGTCAACCCGATCAGCGGCGGTGGGATCGGTGGCGCGGCCTACGCCGGCCAGTACGCGGGCGAGCAGGCGATACAGGCACTCGAGGACGATGACGTGACCGAGAAGACTCTCTGGCGATACAACGAGCGCGTGATGGACCACTACGGCGGCCGGTACGCCGCCCTCGACGTCTACAACGTCTTCGCGACGGCGTACGACCTCGACGACCTGCTGTCGTTGCTGGCGGCGCTGCCCGGCGAGCAGCTCTCGGACGCGCTGTACTCGGGCTCGTCGAACGTCGGCCTCGGGCTGAAGCTGAAGGTGCTGTACGAGACGGTCGGCCACTGGGGGACGTTGAAGAATCTCTACGAGACGAAGGGACTCGCTGATCAGCTGCTCTCCCACTACGAAACGTACCCGTCCTCACCCGACGGCTTCGACGCGTGGCAGGCCGAACGGGACTCGATCATGGACGACATCTACGCGGCGACGGGCGCGGAAACGAAGTACTAGCGCCGCCAAATACTCGTTTCGCAGCGCCATCGGTCGCTGTCGCCTCTCGTGACGGTCCAGCGCGGCGAAGCCGAAGGCTTTTGCGCGGTGGCGCGCGAAACAAACCAGTAATGACCGGAGACGACCCACTCGAGGAGTCCGAGTCAGGGGAACCGCTGACCGAAGGAGGTGAGGATGCCACAGAACCGCAGTCGGCGCTTCGAGCCGACGGCGGCGCTGCAGGCGCTGACGACGTCGCACTGGACCCCTGGGGCTCCTCTTCCGTCTCCGACTACCGGAACCTGTTCGAGGAGTTCGGCATCGAGGAGTTCGACGCGATCTTAGAGGATGTGCCAAACCCCCACTACCTGATGCGCCGGGGCGTCATCTTCGGCCACCGTGATTACCGTCCGGTCGCCGAGGCGCTGCAAAACGACGAGCCAGCGGCAGTTCTCTCAGGATTCATGCCGACAGGCGATCCCCACATCGGCCACAAACTCGTCTTCGACGAGATCATCTGGCACCAACAGCAGGGGGCCGATGCCTACGCCCTGATCGCCGACCTCGAGGCCAACTCGGCCCGCGGAATGTCGTGGGAAGAGATCGACGAGCACGCACGCGACTACCTGCTCTCCCTGCTGGCGCTCGGTTTCGACCCCGAGGAAGGAACGCTCTACCGCCAGTCGACGAACCGCGAAGTCCAGGACCTCGCGTTCGATCTGGGTGCGGAAGCCAACTTCTCGGAGTTTCAGGCGATCTACGGCTTCGACGGCGAGACCGACGTCTCCCACATGCAGTCGGTCGTCACCCAGATGGCCGACATCCTCTACCCGCAACTCGAGGAGCCCAAGCCGACCGTCATCCCCGTCGGTCCCGATCAGGATCCCCACGTCCGACTGGCCCGCGATCTGGCCGAGCGAATGCGCTTTTTCAAGGTGAGCGAGGCGTATGCGAGTTTCGAACTCGAGCCCGTAGAGCGAGCCCTCGTCGCCGAGTTCTACGAGCGACTGGATCCCGCGGAGTTCGACGACGACGACCTTCGCTGTGTCCACGTCGCCGAGGCGCTCGAGGAGACGCCGCTGTCGGATATCGATGCGGACGCCGACACGCTGAGTTCGGTGCTAACGAAGCTGAACGAGGCCGGCATGGAGCCGGTCCGGCCGCGCACCCGATTCTTCGACCGGCGGGCGACCGACGACGCCTTCGACGCGCTCATCGATGCCGTCGAGGGCGAAAAGCGGGTCTACGAGAGCCACGTCGACGCCTTCGAGATCGACCGCGCCGAGGCGGAAGAGCTCGCCCGGCAGGTCGAAGTCGACAACGGCGGCTACGGCTTCCAGCCGCCGTCGTCGATCTACCACCGGTTCATGACCGGCCTGACGGGTGGAAAGATGTCCTCCTCCGTGCCGGCGAGCCACATCTCGCTCCTCGACGACCCCGAAGACGGCTACGACAAGGTGAAATCGGCGACCACCGGCGGCCGCGGGACGGCCGAAGAACAGCGAGAGAAGGGTGGGAAGGCGGACGAGTGCCCGGTCTACGAGCTGTACGCCTATCTGCTGGCCGGCGACGACGACGAGTTCGCCAAGCGCGTCTACGACGAGTGCGTCGGCGGCGAGCGGCTCTGTGGCGACTGCAAGGAGCAGGCCGCCCAACTCATGAAGGAGTTTCTCGCGGACCACCAGGAGAAACGCGCGGAGGTCGAGGAACTGCTCGAGAACGCGGATATCGAACTCGAGTCGCCTCGGCGACGGTCGTAGCGACGGCGGGCGATCGCGTTCGTTTTTTGTCGCTGAATCCGAGGAGAACACATATCAGTAGTCACGATGTAGCCCGGGTCGATGAAGACCGGCCAAGCCGGTGGCCCGAGCCGAGACGTCGTGCGCTGTGCCGATATTCTCGGCTCGTTCGGCGTCACGCCCGCCGACGTGCGCGCCCAGCGCCGGGAGTACCACACGACGGTTCCGCCGGGCGAGGCGGGCGGCGACGCCTCGCTCGAGGCGATCATCGCGGACGTGCTCGCCGACGAACGCGATCGGACGGCGACGGTTCGACAGCTGATCTGTCACGGCAACCGCGGCGTTACGTGTTCGGCGCGTTACGCCCAGCGAGCGCTGGGACGCGAACTCGAGACCGTCTTCGAGTCGATCGGCTGGTCGCTCGAGTGGACGCGGACGGGGCCGGCCGAAACCGGACGCGATAGACTGGAACTCACCGCCACGGATCCGAAGGGACGCACTCGGGAGGCGACGGTCACCTACCCGCAGACGCCGCTGGCGGACGACAACCTGCCTGCCGTGTTGCACGCGGTCGACAAACGGCTACTCGCTGGAACCGGCGCGACGGTCGTCCCGCTGTCGGACGGCGTCGACCGCTGGCGGGCCGCACTCATCGAGACGGACGAACTCGAGAGCCTTCGAGACCGCTACGGCCGGCGGATTACGGCGTTCGATCGTCCCTTGCTGCCCGAGTACGACCTCGAAGCCTACGTCCCCGCAACCGACGATCTCGAGGCGGGTGCCAGCGACGGAGACGCCGGAATCGACGCTCCGGACGGCGCGTCAGAGTCGGACCCGTGGCCGTCGTGGGCCCTCGAGCGAGCGAGTCGACGGGCAACCCCGCTCGGACGCGGGAGCAACCACACTTCGAAGACGAGCGATACCGACACGTCGGTCGCGTCGCTTATCGAGGAAGCCGAACCTGAGAGCGGGGAAACCGCAGCGAACGAGGGAACCGCGACGAATTCGACATCGCCGACACCGGCTCAATCGACGGAAACCGACGGCTTCGAGATCCGAGGCGGCTCGCCGACGGTCTCGAGGGTGAGCGACGATAGCGACTCGAGCCCCGAGCCGTCACCGCGGGACGTGGCCGGCGCGATGCTCGAGGAGCAACGAGAGCGAACGGCCGAGCGACGCGACGGATATGAGCGATCCGATCCTGGTAGCGATACCGCCACATCCGACGACGGATTCGGCACGCTCTCGGGGACCTCGAAGACCGCCCGGGTCGGCAACGACTCCTTCGGGACCGACGACGAGTTCGAGACGGAACACGACCGCTACAGTGCGCTCGGAGTCGCGCTCGGTGCAGGTGGGGCAATCACGGTCGAAGGAATGCTCGAGGACGACGAGTTCCTCCCCGAACTGCCCGCGATAGAACCCGAGGAGACCCGCATCGAGTTCGCGGAGTCGTTCGATCCCGACGCGGTGACGACGGCCAAAGCGGCCGGCGAGCAGGAGGGGTTCGAGTGGGTCGACTCCGGTGCACTCGAGACGACGCGCGTCTCGAACGGGAAGTGACCCGTCGCTCTCAGGGCACGACTCCGTTCGACTCGTCGTTCGATTCCCCGGACGGGGACAACGCCGGAACCTCGATAGTGACGACCGATCCGGTCGGCTCGTTCGCCCCGAAGGTCACCGAGCCGCCCGCGATTTCGACACCCCACTTGGCCAACCAGAGGCCGAGGCCGCTCCCGTGGTCGAGCGGCGTCTCGGTCCCGCGTTCGACCGCCGATCGTTCGTAGGCGTCGATTCCGGGGCCGTTATCGGCGACACGGATCCGAACCCGGTCGTCGCCCGCCTCGACCCCGATTCGAACGAGCGGGTTCGGGCCGGTGTTGTGTTCGATGCCGTTTTCGACGAGGTTTGCCAACACGGGCTCGAGAACGTCGGCGACGTAGATGCCGTCCAGATTCGACTCGCATTCGATGCGAGCGTTCGGGTACTCGGCACGGACGGCCGTGCTTACGTCGCCGAGAAGCACCTCGAGTGAGATGGCCTCGACCGATTCTCGACTCTGTTCGAAGACGTCGATGATTTCACGGGCTTTGGTCGCCAGCGATTCGATACGTCTCGCACTCGACGTAATTTCGTCGGCGACGTCCTGATTCGCTCCGTCTGCGAGGAGTTCCGCGTAGCTGCTGATGACGTTCGTTTCCGTTCGGATGTTGTGCCTGAACACACGGTTCAGGACCTCGTGGCGCTGTTGCTGTCGCACGTGCTCGCTGATATCGTGAAACGTGATGACGTGGCCGATCGTTCGATCGTGGACGTCGGTGATACTCGTCGCTGTCACGTCGTACAGCCGCTCGTCGTCTCTGCTTCGAAAGGGGCGTTGAACCGAGACCGACCCGTCCGACGAGACGAATGAATCGTCGAGAACGGTCTCTCGAAGCGGGCTCCCCAGCACAGCACTGGGAACCGTTCCCAGAATCGCCGCACCGGTTTCGTTGATATCGACGACGTAGTTGTGTCCGTCGACGACGATGGCACCGTCCGGCATCCGCTCGAAGAGCAGTCGGCGTGCACGCGGGTTCGGCGACGGACTCGTCCCGAAGAGTTGAAACCGCGTGAGTGCGCCGAGGCAGGCGACCCCGGAGATCGAAAAGGCGACCGGTGTAGGGTCGAGACCCGGGATCGGAATGGCTCCCAGGAGAAAGAGGAGATTACTCGCCCACGGCGCCACGATGCCGACCAGAAGGGCGGCGCTTTGCCCTCTGAACGGCAGCGAGTCGTCCCGAATCAATCCCAGGAGTGGGACGGCTCCGAGCAGTCCGAGCAGGTACGTGTAGGCGGCGATGACCCAGAACCAGGGGCCGGGGGTCCGGCTCAACAACAGCATCCCGTCTTCGGAAACCAGTCTCGAGTCGGTATAGAGCAGGCTACTGTCGGCCAGTGCAAAGACCACGGTGAGGGCCGGAACGATCGATATGAGCGCGACGTAGCGTGGCTGGACGTACCGATCCCGGCCGGTGTACTCGAGCGAGAAGAGCAGCCAGCCGACCGGAATCGCGACGACGCCGATCCACCTGAGGTTCGCCCAGAAGACCTTCGAGCCGAGCGTCGATGCCTCCAGATCGAAAACGAGGAGGGCCGACCAGATGCACTGTCCGACGAGCATCACGACGAGTGGAACGGCGCCCGGTTCGGGTCGTTCCCTCCAGGCGAGGAGTGCCGCCGTTGCACCGACTGCCACGGTTACAAGTAATATCCCCGACAGAAGTGTAAGAGCGAACACCGATACCGGAAGGAAGGCTCCGTTAGCTATTAAACGTGCGGAAAAATCGAGCCATCGAAAGATGTCTTCGGTTTGTTAGTTGACTCAGGTCATCGGTACGACGAACGCAAGGACGACGAAGACGACGAGATACTCGCACTCGGCAGCCTTCGCCAGCAGTCGCTCGTTCTCGTACCGACCGACCAGCGACGTGACGCCCAGGGAGTAGACGATTCCGGCGAGCAGCGGAACGGCTAGCGCGGACGGGATGTATCCGGCGTAGACTGCGAACGCGACGAGTCCGGCCGTACAGCAATCGATCCCGGAGAGGATCCTGCGCGTCCAATCGACGCCGAAGACGACCGGAATCGTCCGTACACCGATCGCCCGATCGCCTTCGACGTCACGGACGTTCGAGATCTCCGTGTTCGTGAACACCCGGAGAAAGAAGTACGTGAAGACGAACAGCGCCGACATCGTGACGGCGCCGTCGACGAACGCGAGCGGAAGAAACGTCAGCGTCACGGCCCACGCGAGTGCGACCACGACCGTGTTGAGGAGGAAGACATCTTTCAACCGACGGACGTGCATGCCAGTGTCGGGAATCCAGTCCGTGGCATAACACACCCAGAGCGCCCCCGGAAGCAGCGTTATCGCGAGCGCGACCGGACCACCGAGAACGGAGAGCGCGACGGCGAGTCCGTAGGCGACCGATGCCAGCACGTAGAGGACGTCTCGATACCGTCTGACGAACCCAGCCTGTCCGGGATTCGACATCGCGTCGGTGTCGGCGTCCGCGAGGCGGTCGTTGGTATAGACGGCGAAGACGACCAGTCCGACGACGACCGCCGCCGGCGTCAGTGACAGCGAGAGGAGAACCGAGACGATGACCACCTCGGCCATCGCGATCATTGCCAGATACGTCGAACTGTACACCAGTGCGTTCCAGAACCGACCGGTACTCGAGAGAAGCCGAGCGAGCAGCGCACTGTGTCGTGCTACTGTCGTTTGACTCTCGTCTGAGAGTTGATGGTTTTTTCGTGTCATAGTTGCGTTAGTATTCGAGAGCAGCCGTTCGGTGGCGGCTCCGTACTGAATATGTCGGCAATCGCAACAGATATGCGTATGTATTGCACAACTGTTACATTAACAATCGAGAGTGGACGATTGAAGTGCAGATCATTGATTAGAATAATAATTAATAATATTCGAATGAAATGCATATATCAATTATACGAGCGGTGCGATTTGGTTCGGATATGGATCGTCGCGAACGGGCACCGGCCCGGATCGAAGCGTGAGAACCGCAGTGAACGCAAGGTTTTTCGCCCGTCGTCGAGAGACGGGACATATGGCACCCGAATCCCACATTCGTGCCGGTATCGGTGACCGACCGTTGCGTTGCAGTCAGGGATTCGGCTTCTTCTTCGCCCGGTGACGCCGGGCCGGTGGAGCCGCGAGCGCACACACCGTGCCCTCGCCGCGAAACCGACCGTTCGACGCGGCCCGACCGGGCAGGCAGTATCGGAACCGCTAACTGACCGACACGCAGCCATACGAACAAGCGAATGCAACTTCCAGCACAACAGGTCGCGGTCTTAGAGGCCGCGAGCGCAGACGAGGCGGAGTCCGTCGACGCCCTCGCTGCGGCGACCGACCTCCCTCCCGAGACCGTCACCGGCGCGGTGTTCGAACTCGAGGAGGCGGGGCTGGTCGCCGTCGCGGAACGCGTCGACGAAACGATCACGCTCACCGACGAGGGCGTCGAATACGCGGACGAGCGACTTCCCGAGGTTCGGCTCTACGAGGCCGCGCTCGAGGCCGGCGCAGACGGCGATCCCGTCCAGATGGGGCAGGTCATCGGCGCCTCGGGACTCGAGGGCCCGCAGGTCGACATCGCACTCTCGAACTACGCCCGCAAGGGGTACGGCGTCATCGACAGCGGCGAGATCACGGCCGATCCGGACGCGGATCCGAGCACGGACGCGGAGGCGAACGCGCTCGCGGCGCTTCCCGGCAAGGACGCCGTGCCGGTCGACGGCACCGACGCCGACGAGGGGACGCTCGAGCAACTCGAGCGCCGCGGACTGCTCGAGCGAACCGAGTCGACCGTCCGCGAGGTGACGCTGACCGAACGCGCCGTCACCGAACTGATGGCCGGCCTCGAGACGGCCGAGACGGTCGGACAGGTCACGCCGGAACTCCTGACCAGCGGGGAATGGGAAGACGTCGAGTTCGCCGAGTACAACGTCGAGGCCGACGCCGAGCAGTTCGAGGGCGGAAAGGTTCACATCCTCCGGCAGATGTCCGAACGCGTCAAAGACGTCCTCGTCGGCATGGGCTTCCAGGAGATGGACGGCCCGCACGCCGACGCGGACTTCTGGATCAACGACTGCCTGTTCATGCCGCAGGATCATCCCGCGCGGACCCACTGGGATCGGTTCGCCTTAGAGCAACCGACCCATATCGACGACCTTCCCGAAGACCTCGTCGAGCGCGTCGAACGGGCCCACCGAGAGGGCATCGGCGAGGACAGCGAGGGCTATCACTCCCCGTGGGACGAGGACTTCGCCCGTGCGCTCGCGCTTCGGGGCCACACGACCTCGCTGTCGACCCGATACCTTTCGGGCGAAGAGATCGGCGAGATCGAGCCGCCAGCGCGCTACTTCAGCGTCGAGAAAGCCTATCGAAACGACACCTTAGACGCGACTCACCTGCTCGAGTTCTATCAGATCGAGGGCTGGGTGATGGCCGAGGATCTCTCGGTTCGGGACCTCATGGGCACCTTCGAGGAGTTCTACGCCCAGTTCGGGATCGAGGACATTCAGTTCAAACCCCACTACAACCCCTACACGGAGCCCAGCTTCGAGCTGTTCGGCACCCACCCCACGACGGGCGAACTGATCGAGATCGGAAACTCCGGCATCTTCCGCGAGGAGATGCTCGAACCACTCGGTGTAGAGTGCGACGTGATGGCGTGGGGACTCGCCTTAGAGCGACTTGCCATGCTGACCACCGGCGCGGAGGACATCCGCGACCTGCACGGGACGCTCGCCGACCTCGAGTTCCTGCGGAACGCGGAGGTGACCTACTGATGCCCACCGTCGATATCAACCCCGACGAACTGCGAGAGCTGACCGGCCGCGAGGAAAAGAGCGACGACGAACTCAAAGACGACCTGTTCGGACTCGGCCTCGAGTTCGAGGGGCTGACCGAGGACGGCGAGTTCGAACTCGAGTTCGCGCCGGACCGACTCGATCGGCTCTCGGTCGAGGGCGTCGCGCGATCGATGCGCTACCAGTACGGCGACGCCCGCGGTGTCCACGTCCCCTCACCGAACTCGGCGGAGTGGACCATCGAGGTCGACGAGTCGGTGCCGGACGAACGGCCGTACGTCACAGGCGCGGTGATCCGCGACGTGAACCTCGACGAGGACGCCCTCGATTCGCTCATCCAGTTACAGGAGAAGCTCCACGCGACGATGGGGCGCAAGCGGGCGAAGGGCGCGATCGGAATTCACGATCTGACGATGCTCAAGGGCGGTTCCGCGACGGAGGGGGCCTCGACCATCCGGTACGTCGGCGTCGAACCCGGCGAGGATCGGTTCGTCCCGCTCGACTCCGACGAGGAGATGACGCCCGCGGCGGTCCTCGAGACCCACCAGACCGGCCAAACGTACGCCGACCTCGTCAGCGGCTACGACCGTTACCCCGCGATCTACGACGATATCGGGCTGTTCTCGTTCCCGCCGGTGATCAACGGTCGACGCACCGAGGTCTCGACGGACTCTCGAGACCTGTTCGTCGAGATGACGGGCACCGACCAGTGGACGATCGACAAGATGCTGAACATCGTCTGCTACGCGCTCTCGGCGCGCGGGGCGACGATCGAGGACGTCACGGTGGAATATCCCGATAGCGAGTCCGCGAACGCGGACTCGGACGGGAGCCGGACGCAGTCCGGCGGACACGAACTCGTCCGGCCGGATCTCTCGACGAAGACGAAGACGGTCGCACACAGCCGCATCGAAACCATTCTCGGGATCGATCTCGACCCCGACGAAGTGATCGATCTAGCCGAACGATCCGGACTCGATGCCACGAAAACCGAGGACGGAGAGACGGGCGACGGCAAGGAAAGCACCATCACGCCGCTGGAGGATCGAGATGGGCTCGAGGAACGAGACGCCGCGGACAGTTCGGGCACGTCCCAGGCAACCGACGACGCCGCGTCGTCGGGCGACCTCGTCTACGAGGTCACCATCCCACCCTACCGCGTCGACGTGCTCCACCCGCTGGACGTTATCGACGACCTCGGACGGGCCTACGGCTTCAACGAACTCGAGCCGACCTACCCCGACGTGGGGACCGTCGGCGGCCGCCACGAGCGCTCACGCCTCGAGCGCGCCGTGCGCACCCAACTCGTTGGGCTCGGCTTCGAGGATCTGCTAAACTTCCACATGACCAACGAGGCGGAAAACTACGAACGTCTCGAGATAGCGCCAGGGGCGGACGCCTACGGGGCCGGCGAGCCCGCGACAATCAAGGAGCCCTACAGCGAGGACTACACAATCCTCCGGACGTGGCTGCTCCCTTCGCTCATGATGGTCCTCGAGCGAAACACCCACCGGTCGTACCCACAACACCTCTCGGAGGTCGGCTTCCGCGCGGCGCTCGACGAGAGCGAGAACACCGGGGTCGGCGAGAGCCGTCACGTCGGAGCCGTCCTCGCAAACCACGACGCGGGCTATGAGGACGCCAAGGCGCGGCTACAAGCGCTCGCACGCAACTTCGACGTCGACCTCGAGACGCCACCGACGGAGCATCCCGCCTTCATTTCGGGTCGAACCGCGTCAGTCGTGATCGACGGCGAAGATATCGGAATCGTCGGCGAAATCCATCCGAAGGCGCTGGTCGAGTACGACCTCGAGGTACCGGTTGCGGCGTTCGAGTTCGATCTCGAGGCGCTGCGGTAGCCGCTGGCAGGTTTTTGTTCTCGAGTTTAGAGACGATCCGCGGCCGCGGTCCAGCACGTTGTACCGCGAGCGAAGCCGTAGGCTGAGCGAGCGGCTCTTTTTGGTCCAGATTTTTGCGCTGAGTGGTTCGCTCGCGAAGCGAGCGAATCCCGAGGCGTAAAAAAGGTGGTTCTTAGAATTCGTGTTCGACGTCCTCTTCGTCCGCTTTCTGGATGATGATCTTCCCGCCCCGGACCCGGACGAAGACTTCGTCACCGATATCCATGCCCGCGACCTCAAGTTCGTCCTCGTGGAGGTTGAGGTGGACGTTGTGATAGTTACCGTCTTCGTCTTTCGCACCGCTTGGACTCAGCTTCTTTTTCCGTACCATCGCGGGATTCTATGACGAACTTCGCCGTAGGATATACTTAAGTGTTTTCGACGACACAACGGGTGACCGTGTCACGCATGGGGCGGGGCGAATTTGATTCCCGCCGCTGTCGTGACGACAGCTGCAGATATTGCGGGAAAATGGCGTAGGCCATACACTTAAAGATACCGGCGCAGTCGGTCGGTTTTCGGGGATATCTTTATGTCGGATCGTGTGCTGAAGTAGCATGGAGTCGAAAACCATGGTACGTGAAGACGGTAAACGAAACTTTGCACTGCGCGAGTCGGGCGGCGACGAGTCGAGCGTCTTCTCGGGGAACACTCCCCGTCAGGCGGCCCTCAAGGCGGCCCGACGACTCGAGCCGGGCTCGAGTGAAGACGACGCGGAACGCGTAGAGCTGAGACTACGAGAGAAAGGGACGAGCAAAGTACACATCTACGACGGCTGGGCGTGGGAGGAGACGGCCCCCGACGACAAGCCCGACTGGATGCCCAACGAGATCACGGAGGCGAACGTCTCGAAGGAAGGGATCGAACACCTCGAAGAGTAACGTGCCGACGATCGTGTTTTCTCGTTCGCCGCCCCTCGAGTGTCGACTGTTCAATTTCTAAGCCTGTAGAAAATACGGTTATTGCTCCCGTCAGTAGCTGCATCTGTCACGTTCTGAAGGGTCAACAGAAGGGGTAATGTAATTCCCATTGCGTATTATTGTTAGGTCCGAGTAAGAAACACGTTTATATGGATTCGAGCAGCCAGAGTCGGTCGTAATATGGGGCCACTCGGTCACAGAATCAAGAGAGGAGAGGGTGTTTGCGGACCCCCTTTGGGAAGTATCTCTACGGGTGAACAGTCCGGGGATAACGACCGGACCGTCAGTACAACGCGAGAGACGGTGACCGGCGGTACGTCCGTTCGATCGATCGGCCGCCCGAGTGAGGGGCCAGGGAGCGAGAGACACGCATGATCGACCGCAAGTGGGTCAATCTGCTGCTCGCGACGGCGATGTTCAACCTCGGGTTCGTGATCTGGTTCTCGTTCGCCCCGTTCACGGGCGAGATCGCGAACGAGTACGGACTCTCGGTGGCCCAACTGGGACTCGTCTCGAGTGCGGCCGTCATCGCCGTCCCCCTCGGCCGAATTATTATCGGACCGCTCACCGACAGATTCGGCGCGCCGGTCACCGCCGGTTTCACGCTGGTGATCGTCGGCATCTTCTCGATCGTCAGCGCGTTCGCACCGAACTACGAGATCTTCACGGTCTCTCGAGTGATCGCCTCGCTGGCGGGGATCACCTTCGTCATCGGCATCCAGCACGTCGCCCAGTGGTTCGAAGCGGAGAACCTCGGCCTCGCTGAAGGGATCTTCGCCGGCGTCGGGAACGCCGGTGCGGGTCTGGGCGCGTACTTCACGCTCCCACGGATCTTCGGCGACGGCTACTCCGACGCGCTGTTCGCGTCGAACTGGCGCGCCGCGTTCTGTTATACTGGCGTCCTCGCCATCGTCCTCGGGATCGTCTACTTCGTCGTCGGTGACGCCGCGAAGACCGAGGAGCGACGCCAGGCGGCCAAACAGGGCGTCAGCCTCCAGCAGTGGCTCTACATCGCCACCCGCCACGGCGCGGTCGTGCTCTCGGCGGCGTACATCATGACCTTCGGTCTCGAGGTCGCGATGAACGGCTGGCTTGGAACCTACTACCGCGAAGGGTTCGGACAGGGCGACCTCGTCATCGCGGCGACGTTCGCGGCGACGTTCTCGATCGCGGCCGGGTTGCTCCGCCCGCTTGGCGGGTACATCAGCGACGTGATGGCCCGCAACGAGAAAGACATCCTCCCCTGGTTCGAGGGACGCTACCGCGAGCAGTGGACGTTCGCAACGATGGCGTTCGTCGTCCTCGCGCTGTTCGGGATGACCGCAGCCGGACTGACCGGCAACATCTACATCGCCGTCTTCGCCGGCTTCCTCGTCGGCGTGGGCTGTGCGTTCTCCGAGGGAGCAATCTTCGCGCAGGTGCCCGCGATGTTCCCGGACAACTCGGGCACCGTCGCCGGCATCGTCGGCGGTATCGGAACCGTCGGCGGCTCGGTCTACCCGCTGCTGTTCGCCGCGCCGTTCCTCCCGAACCTGCACATGGGCTATGCCGTCGTCGCGCTCACCATGATCCAGATCCTGGCGCTGACCGCCTGGGTGTTCCAGCCGGGGATCGCCGAGAACGCGACTGAAGACGGCTGGTTCGTCTCCGAGAACCCGGCCGCAACCTCGAGCACCGTGAACGCACCGAGCGACGACTGAGACTATCTGCTGTAAGTCAGTTCCGGTGGGGCCGTGACCCGTCTGACGGTCCCACCGGCAAATTGGTACAGCAAACCGTATGAGACCGGTGGCCGCCGCCTCAAGTGGATCTTCCGTCGCTGACTGATTTTCACGAGCTTTGGACAGTCTCCGTTCGGAGGATTACGCCCTTTAGCGCCCGCACTGTCGGCCACAGTATGCCGATTCGACCGCCGACGAAAGACGACCTCCGCGCATTCGGTGACTCGCTGTTTCTCGACCTCACCGACGAGGAACTCGAGTTCTTCGCCGAGATGGCCGAGCACCGAGCCGAGGCCTACGAGACGGTTCGCTCGTACGACCCCGTCTCGCGCCTCGGCGGGAGCGAGCGCCGCGAGCGCAGCGCCGGCGTTCGCGTCCCGGACGAGGAGAACCCGCACAACGCCTGGGTGAACCGCTGTTACGTGGCCGGTGATGACGGCGGCGAACTGGACGGGATGGACGTTGCGATCAAGGACAACGTCTGCGTCGCCGGCGTCGAACTGACCTGCGGCTCGCAGGTCGTCGAAGGCTACGTCCCCGACGTCGACGCGACGATCGTTACCCGACTGCTCGAGGCCGGCGCGGACATCACCGGCAAGGCGAACATGGACGATTTCGCCATGACGACGACGGGCCATAGCGCGTTCGGCACGATCACGAACCCCCACGACGACGACCACCTCGCGGGGGGCTCGAGCGGCGGGAGCGCCGTCGTCGTCGCGACCGGCGAGGCCGACGCAGCCATCGGCACGGACCAGGGTGGCAGCGTCCGGATTCCGGCCGCGCTCTGTGGCGTGGTGGGCCACAAGCCGACCTACGGACTGGTTCCCTATACCGGCTGCATCGGCCTCGCACACGCGATCGACCATCCGGGACCGATGGCGTCGGACGTCGAGACCGTCGCGCGAATTCTCTCGGTGATCGCGGGCAGCAACGAACGCGACCTGCGAGCCGCGAGCCCCGTTCCGGTCGAGCCCTACCACGAAAACCTGGACGGCGATGCGTCCGATCTCTCGATCGGCCTGCTCCAGGAAGGGTTCGACCAGCCGGACGCCGACGAGCGCGTGCTCGAGTGCGTTTACGGCGGCCTCGAGACACTCGAGGAACGCGGCGCAAGCCTCGAGGACGTCTCCGAGCCGATGCACCGCGACGCGGAGGACATCCACACCGTCTGTACGGCGGAGGGCCTGCTCGACGCGATGATCGGGGAGGGGCTCGGCCACGGCTGGAAGGCCTGGTACAACACCTCCTGGATCGAGTTCTTCGGCTCGGCGCGGCGGGTACAGGCCGACGACTTCCCCGCACCACTCAAACTCTCCCTGCTCGTTGGTGCCTACGCGAACGAAACGTACCATTCGCGGTACTACGCCGACGGGATGAACCTCGTCGTCGAATTGACCGAGCGCTACGACGCGTTACTCGAGGAACGCGACCTGCTGGCGATGCCGACGACGGTGCGGACCGCGCCCGAACACGAGTCCGAGTTGGATCAGTACGATCGGCTGCAAGAAGAGAAGGTCCCCGCCAACACGACCGCGTTCAACCGGACCGGCCATCCCGCGATCAGCGTTCCAGTCGGCGAGGTCGACGGACTACCAGTCGGGCTGATGCTGGTCGGGTCGCGGTTCGACGACGCGACGGTGCTCGACGCGGCGGAGAGCCTCGAGTCGGCGCTCGCGGGTAGATGATCGGACTCGTAGGGGCGTACTCGAGTCGGCGTTCGACCCCGTAGGGACGTGCTCGAGTCGGCGGAGACGCCCCGGAAAGGTCGGGTCGGCTACTCGCTCGAATCCGCGACCATCGACGCGAAGTTCTCGACGACGCGAGTCGCGTTCACATCCTCGAACCCGTGATCGTCGTCCGCCCAGTCGAAATCCGCCACGAGTCGGTCGCGCAGGTCGGCGGTGAACTCGGGGTGGAATTGGATCGTCCACAGCGGGGCCGTTCGGTGGCGCGTCGCGAACGCGTGGTAGTAGTCGGCCGAGGCGACGACCGCCATATCGTCGCCGACCTCGGTGACCACATCGCCGTGCGTGACGGGGACGACGGACGAGACGTCGTCGAAGAGCGGGTCGTCGGCGAGGTCAGCGTCGACGGGCCGCGCGGTCGTCCCGACGTGTTCGACGGTTCCACCGAGCGCCGCGTTGGCGATCTGGTGGCCGAAACAGACCCCGAGCGTTGGGAGCTCCCGGTCGATCAGTTCGCGGACGAGTCGCTGCTGGTCGGCGATCCACGGCCGCTCGTCGACCTCGTAGACCCCGGCCGTGCTCCCCGTGAGGACGACGCCGTCCGCACGCTCGAGGTCGGGGCGCTCGCCGGCGGGATAGTCGATCTCTCGGGTGCCAGGGGCGGCGCTCGAGACGAATCCCGCGAGCGCGTCGCAGTGGTACTCGGCGTCGGGATCGACCTCGTTGCGAACGACGACGATCGTCGGCGAATCCATTAACGAGCGTTGGATCCATCCGAAAATAGCAGTGTCGGTCGATCGGTGTCTCCGGGAATCCGTCCGAGACGAGAACCGGTCCGTCGAGTTGCTCGTTCGAGACCGGACACGCTTTAGAACCGGCTCACTCCTCGGGTTCCTCGATGAGCCGTGCGATATTCATGAACGTATCGAACTTCGGAGGCGCGCCCTGAATCTGGACGGTCCCCTGCTCTCGATCGTACTGGACGAAGTCGACCTCGGCTGCTCGCGGAAGGTGCGTGTGCGTCAGCTCGATCGCGATATCTTCGAACGCATCCGCCGACGGATCCGTCGGAGTCGGCTCGTCCTCCCACTCGTCGATCCGTTCGACGAGTTCGCTGATAGCCACTGGGCCGTCTCGCTGATCGAGATAGTACAACGCGTACCGTCGGCGCTTGTCCTCGAGTAAGTCGAACACGGTACCTAAGTTCACCATGCCCGAGAGTAGCACGGCGCGGATTTAGGTTCGCACGACCGTTTTTCACGGAGTTGCCACGTCAGAGACCGATTACGGCAGCGACATAGGATGTTACCGGAGTGAGGCGGGGGAGCAACATCGGCGGAGACGGACAGAGAGTCGACGCTCGAGACACCGGTTACGGATCGGTTTCGCTGAACGGAGCCCGGCCAGCGATTGCTCCCATCCAACCGATCGGCCGGTCGATCACACAGCCGTTCGACCGATTACGCCGGACTCGAGCCCGAGCGCCCGCCACCGATCAGTTTGAGCAGCCCCTGGGCGGCCAGACCGACGACCATCCACTTCCAGGCGAGGACGGCGACGCCGAGCAGCAAGATCGCCCGAAGTCGCTTCCCGTTACTGAACGACTTCTTCGCCTCCGAGAGCACCGAAACGACCGTCAGTGACCGCGTCGCGGTCGAGCCGAGGAGTTTCTTGAGTACCATACCTGTCCTTGGGGATCCGACTGGATAACGAGCGCCCCGGAGCGCGCAAGCGTCGAGCGGTCGAATCGAGAACAGCCGGAGAGCGGCTTATTCCGGATCGAAGCCACCGACGAGGTACTCGAGTGCGAACAGTGCGATCGCACCGAGAGCCGCCCAGCCGAAGGTCAGCGCGATCGTCTCGGTCGTCCACGCGTGCGTCTCGCCGATGTTGTGCAAGGGAGCCGGAACTGACCCGGCGATGAGACTCACCAGGAAGACGAGCGTCAGGTCCCGCTGGCGGGCCAGCGCGGCGCGGACGACGCGAGCAATCGTAACGAGTCCGACGAGGCCGCCGGCGACGAACAGTGCGACGGTCGCTCCGGGATCGACGACGGCCGCGAGCGATCCGCCACCGGCGAGATCAGCGAGCGCACCGACGAACGCGCTCAGTTCCGAGGAGAGGAAGACGTACTGCCCGAGCAGGATCAGGATCAGCGAGCCGGAGATTCCCGGCAGGATCATCGCGCTAATGGCGATTGCGCCGGCGACGAAGATCACGGTTCGGCCGCCGCCGGGAAGCTGGACGATATCGGCCGAGACCAACAGCGCGAGCGTCGCCCCTGCTACCGCCGTGACGACGTGTCTCGACGAGGCGAACTCGAGGCTCCGGCCGAGCGCGATCGCCGAGGCGGCGATCAGCCCGGTAAAGAACCCGAAGAGAGCGACCGGGTGGGAGTCCGCGAGCGACGAGACGGCCCCGGCGATGAGCACGACCGCAGTGACCATCCCGATACCCAGCGGGATCAGGAACTGAAGATCCATCTCGACGAGAGCTTCCCGCGCTCGAGGCCGCCGGTCGGACCGATATCCACCGAGGACAGCGACGGCTCGGCGGGGCGTGAGCGCAGTGACGGCGGCTATCAGCCGGCCGTAGAAGCCGAGCAGGAGCGCGACGGTGCCGCCGGAAACACCCGGTAACGCGTCCGCTGTCCCCATACAAAGCCCGTAGCCGTAGATCCGGAGCAGTTCGAGGCGGTCGAGGGAGAGATCGGTTCGGTCGTATTCCATAGATTCACTCGTGGCGTCCCGGACTCAAGTTCAGTGACGACTTCGCTGGTGGCCACCGATCCGAGCCTGTTCGACCGGGCCGCCGGTTCGTCTGCATACGTAGTCGGTCGCCACCCGCCCGTATAAAAGTGCAACGACACCATCAGCCGCTGTGATGGCTACGAGAAATCGTTTCAGTTGTTCCTCTCGGTAGCGACTCCCACAGACGACGTCGAGTGCCAGAGATCGTGCGCCAAGCAATAGTAGCCACTGCAAGTCAGTGCACACCTGCTCGCCAGACGGTTCGGCGATCAGTGTGTGAATCGTTGCAGTTGTTACTATACCATGTCGAGTCTCGACCACCGGGCGGGAACTTTTTCTCGCTTCGGTTTGATACGCTGCTCACGAAGCTATGGACCTCGAGTCGATCCCGGGCGTAGGCGAAAAGACGGCTCGGGCGCTGGACGCGCTCGAGGAACCCGAGCGCGCGCTACGGAGCGGCGACGTCGCGACAATCGCGACCGCGCCGGGGATCACCCAGGGTCGGGCCGCACGCATCGCGCGCGGCGCGATCCGGCAGGAACACGACGATCCCGGCGGTTTCCTCGCGACCGATCGCGCGCGTGAGGTCTACCGGGACGTTCTCGCCCTGTTACAGGCACGAACCGTCACCGACTACGCCGCCCAGCGACTCGAGACGATCTATCCCAGTCCGCGCTGGTCCCGTATCGAGGAGGTACAGGCGTTTGCAAGCGACGCTATCGAGCGCGACTACGACGACGACGTGCTCGAGGCTCTCGACGGCGTCGAACCGCTCCGACAATCCGGCGATGTTCGGGTCCGCGAGCGCTGTCTGGCGACGACCGACGCCGAGCGTTACTCAGAGGCGCGAGAGGCGATTCCGGAGCTCTCCGTCGAGATCGTCGAGGACGCACAGGGGCTGGCCGAACTCGCGCGGGGCTACTCGACGGTATTCGCGCTCGACGAGTCCTTCGCCGGCGTCACCGTCGAGGGCGACGTACAGGTTCGGCCGGACGCCCTCGAGAATCCCGCGGAGGTCGTCCCCGAGCGGCCGCTGTCCTTCTTCGCGCGCAACCGGGATCGACTGCAGGCCGCCGTCGAGGTCCATCAGGCGGCCGGCCTCGAGCCGGCCTGTGACCTCGAAGCCCTCGAGGACGGCCTAGCGCGACTCGACGAGGACGGCACCGTCGCGGGCGACGACGAACTCGATCGGCTGACGACCGCGGTCGACGACCTCGACACGGCAGCGAGCGCGGCCGAGAGCGTGGCCAACGACCACCTCAGACAGGCGATCCGCGAACAGGACATCACGATCGAGGGGGCCGATCTGCTCTCGCTGGTCGAACGTGGCGCCGGCGTCGACTCGCTGCTCTCGCGGGAGCTGGCGGACGAGTACGCCGCGGCCGTCGAGGCGGCTCGGGACCACCTCGTCGATGCGATCGATCTCGATCAGGGCGAGGCCGAGATCGCCCGTCGGGCGTACAGCGACGAACCGACGTTTCCGGTCGAGCGCGACGAGGCCGTCGTCTCGAGACTTCGCGAGGAGCTGACGGCCGCGAAGGAACGGCGCGCGGGTCGACTCAAGCGCGACCTCGCGGCCGATCTCGCCGACCAGCGCGAGGACGCCCGACAGCTGGTTCGGGACGCCCTCGAACTCGACGTCGAACTGGCGATCGCCCGATTCGCTCGGGAGTTCGAGTGTACGATGCCCGAGTTCGTTTCCGATGACACGCCCCACAGCGATTCCAACGACGCGGTCGGCTTCGCCATCGAGGGCGGCCGCTCGCCGCTGCTCGACGAACCGCTCGAGGCCATCGATCCCGTCGACTACGAGGTGTCGGGCGTGGCACTCCTTTCGGGCGTCAACAGCGGCGGGAAGACGTCGACGCTGGATCTGGTCGCGAGCGTCGTCGTGCTGGCGCACATGGGCCTGCCCGTTCCCGCCGAGCGGGTGCGACTACGGCGGTTCGACGACCTGCACTACCACGCGAAGACCCAGGGAACGCTCGACGCGGGCGCGTTCGAGTCGACAGTGCGAGAGTTCGCCGACCTCGCACAGGGCGGCGAGGGCTCGCTCGTGCTGGTCGACGAACTCGAGAGCATCACCGAACCCGGGGCGTCCGCGAAGATCATCGCGGGCATTCTCGAGGCGCTCTCCGACAACGGCGCGACCGCCGTGTTCGTCTCCCACCTGGCCGGCGAGATCCGCGAGATGGCCGACTTCGCGGTGACGATCGACGGGATCGAAGCCGTAGGACTCGTGGACGGCGAACTCGAAGTGAACCGATCCCCGGTCAAAGACCACCTCGCGCGGTCGACGCCGGAGCTGATCGTCGAGAAGCTGGCGAACGAAGCCGGCGAGCCGGTGGCGGCCAACGGCGGGGAGCCGCCGGCCGGCGAAGCCGAGCCCGTCTTCTACGATCGGCTGCTCGAGAAGTTCGACTGAGTCGGAGGAGCCGGCGAGCGGCGACCGAGGCCGGTCGACGATTGCCGACTCGAGATCCCTTTTGAAACCTGCGCTCGTGGACCGAGCTATGGATCTCGCGATCACGAACACGCTCGCGTTCACGTTGGCGGACGATCGGCTCGGCATCCTCGAGGACGCGACGATCGCCGTCGACAGCGGCGAGATCGCCTTCGTCGGCCCCTCGAGCGAGTTCGACGGTAACGCCGACCGAACGATCGACGGCTCGGGTCGGGTGACGATGCCCGGGCTGGTGAACTGCCACGCACACACCGACCTCACCCTCCTCCGCGGCGGCGCCCAAGACGTCCCCGAAATCGAGTGGATGAACCGCTCTCTCGGGCCGCTCGCGGAAGCGATGACCGCCGAGGACCGGGTTGCCGGCGCTCGTTTGGGGGTCCTCGAGGCCCTCCGATCGGGGGTGACGACCGTCGGCGAGTACGCGACGGATGTCGTCGAACTCGTCGAGAACGTCTACGAGCCGATGGGCGTCCGCGTCGTCGCCGCCGAGACGATCAACGCGGTGGACGACGACGCGACTGATCTCGGCCCCGACGAGCCGTATCCGCTCGAGGAGGAACGGGGGCGGGCCGCGCTCGAGCGAACCGAGGAACTGTTCGACCGGTACGCGGACCACGAGCAGGTTTCGTGTCTGTACGGTCCGCAGGCGCTGGATATGGTTCCACCGGCGCTCCTCGAGGAGATCCGCGACCGGGCCGCGAAACGGGATCGCGGAATCCACATGCACGTCGCACAGGGCGAGCGCGAACGACGCCAGATCGAGGCGCGCTACGGCGCCGGCGAGACGACCGTGAGCGTCCTCGAGGATCTCGGACTCGTTTCCGAGCGGTTGCTGGCAGCCCACCTCCACGGCGCGACGCCCGGCGAGCGCGAGCGACTCGCCGCGGCGGGGGTCAGGATGGTCGCGAACCCGAGTTCGATCGCGGCCATCGACGGCGTCACGCCGCCAATCGTCGAGTACCGCGAACACGACGGCGTCGCCGGTGTCGGCACCGATCAGGCCCCGGGGCCGGGCGGCCACGACTTCCTCCGGGAGCTTCGGACGACGGCGCTGCTCGCGAAGACCGAGCGCGGAGATCCGACGGGGTTTCCGGCCTGGGCAGCCCTTCGCGTCGCGACGATCGAGGGAGCCCGCGCGCTCGGCGTCGACGACCGAGTCGGTTCGCTCGAGGCGGGCAAACGAGCCGATCTCGTCGTCTGCGATCTCGACCACCCCTCGACGGCGCCGACCGTCTCGCGGCCGCTGCACACCGCGGTGCCGAACCTCGTCTACGGCGCGAACGCCGGCATCGTCGAGTCGGTCGTCGTGGACGGCGACCTCGTCCTCGAGGATGGTGAGGTCGTTACTGTCGACGAGGACACGATTCTCGAGGCCGCGAACGACCGCGCGGCAGCCGTCTTCGATCGAGCAGCGGACGCGTGGCGAGACGCCGATTCGGCGCTCGTCGATCGTGTCGAGACAGGCTGGCTCTGAGGGGAACGCACTCGCAGTCGCGGACCGCAAATCGCTCGAGGCGGTCTGTACTATGCAAGTGTAATAGCTACCCACGTCCACGGTTGATGCTATGGTATGCCCTATCAATTCGTCTGTTCGGAGGGGAGCTGTCAGTTCATGATTCGTTCGAGCAGCGGCGACGAGGTAGAACGGCTCGTCCGGGCGCACGTGCGGATGACCCACGGCGGCCGAATCGATTCGGCGGACCTCGAGCGCGGCATGGAACGGATCGAACTGGCCTGAGTCGGATCGATCTGTACGAGGACTGTGGTATCGCCGATCGAAATCGAGGACGACGAGCGAAGCGACGGTGGCCGGATCGAACCGGCCGGAGCGACAGGCTACGAAGTTCGAGTGTACCGGTTTGGTTGTAGACAAGCGTCCTTCGGATTTGTGGCGTGATAGCTCGGAACGAGCGAGTACTCCGGCAGTACGCCACACGCGTCCAGCACACCCTAACGCGGCGCTTTCGGTTCGCTGCGAAGAACTAAGTAGCTACGAGAGCGTGGTGAAAGTGATGGTGGATGACCCCGACGGGGGGATGTTGTCGTGGGACGAGTCCGTGTTCAAGAACGAACACGTCTTCGAAATCGACTACGTTCCCGAGACGTTCAAGCACCGCGAGGGCCAGACCCAGAGCCTGACGTACGCGTTACGTCCGGCAGTGCGAGGGTCGCGACCGCTGAACGTCGTGGTCCGCGGACCGCCCGGAACTGGCAAGACCACGTCCATTCAGAAACTGTTCGACGAGGTCGGCGCTCAGACCAGCGACGTCCGGACGATTCGCGTCAACTGCCAGGTCAACGCGACGCGCTACTCGGTGTTCTCGAGGCTGTTCGAGGGTACCTTCGACTACGAACCGCCCTCCTCGGGAATCTCCTTCAAGAAGCTGTTCGGCCAAATCGCCGAGAAACTCGTCGAGGAGGACAAGGTACTCGTCGTCGCCTTAGACGATATCAACTACCTTTTCTACGAGAACGAGGCCTCGGACACGCTGTACTCGCTGCTCCGTGCTCACGAGGAGTACCCCGGTGCAAAGATCGGCGTCGTCGTCGTCTCTTCCGACCCCGCACTGAACGTCATCGACGAACTCGACTCGAGAGTCCAGAGCGTTTTCCGACCCGAGGACGTCTACTTCCCGGTCTACGACCAGCCCGAGATCGTCGATATCCTCTCCGAACGCGTCACACGCGGCTTCCACGACGGCGTCATCTCGAGAGAGACGCTGGAACACGTCGCCGACCTCACCGCCGATAGCGGCGATCTCCGGGTCGGCATCGACCTGCTCCGACGGGCCGGCCTGAACGCCGAAATGCGCGCCAGTCGCACCGTCGAGATGGAAGACGTCGAGAACGCCTACGAGAAGTCCAAGTATATCAACCTCTCCCGGAGCCTCTCGGGGCTCACCGACACCGAACGGGCCTTGCTCGAGGTGATCGCCCACAACGACGGCGATCAGGCCGGCGACGTCTACGAGGCGTTCCGCGACCGAACCGATCTCGGCTACACGCGCTACTCGGAGATCGTCAACAAACTCGACCAGCTCGGGCTGATCGACGCCGACTACGCGGAGGTCGACGGCCGCGGTCGCTCGCGATCGCTCTCGTTGTCCTACGAGAAAGACGCGGTGCTCGACCGACTCGAGTGAGCCGCCGTTTCTAGACGCCCCAGATGAGAACGATACCGATCGTCGTCACGACCGCCAGCAGGAGCTGTAGCGGTCCGCCGACTTTGACAAAGTCGGTGAATTTGTACCCGCCCGGTCCGTAGACCATCAGATTCGTCTGATAGCCGACCGGCGTCATGAACGAGGTCGCGGAGGCGAACATCACCACCAGGAGAAACGAGAACGGCGTTGCGCCCAGGCTCCCGGCCGCGTCGACCGCCACGGGGAGCATCAACACGACCGTCGCGACGGGGGTGATGACGTTCGCGAGGAGTCCCGTCACGATGGAGAACAGTAACAGGACTGCGACGAGCGGAAGGAATGCGGCGGTCGAAACCAGCGCGGTAGCGATGATCTGGGAGCCGCCGGTCGCTTCGAGGGCGGCACCGAGGGGAATCACCCCCGCGAGCAAGAACACGATGTTCCACGAGACGGCGTCGTACGCGTCGGTGGTCGACAGACACCCGGTGACGATCATGAGGAAGACGCCGGCGAACGCCGCGATGGCGATGGAAACGAGACCGAGCGCGGCGGTGGCGACCACGCCGGCCATGATCCCGAGCGCGAGCGGCGTCTTCGGCGACAACGGCGCGACGTCGTCGGCCCCCTCCTCGAGCAGTCGGTCGACGGCGTCCTCGTCGACGACGACGAGATCGCCGGTTTCGGTCGTGTGTTCGATCGTTCCGGGAACCGTCTGGACCAGGAGAAGGTCGCCGGCCCGAAGTCGGACCTCGCCGAGATCGGTCCGGAGCAACTCGCCCTCGCGACGGATCGCCAGCACGGTCGTCCGGTAGAACTCGCGGAGACGCGTCTCGGAGAGTCTCTTCCCGACGAACGACGACTTCGGTGGAACGATCGCTTTGGCGAGCACTCCCTCACCTCCGGACTCGTCGAACGTCTCCTCGGTGACCGGCTTCCGGGGGAGTTGGTGGACGCCCTGGTTCCCGGCGAAACGGTTGACCGCCTGCAGCGTGCCATGGACCGCGAGCACGTCGCCCTCCCGGATTCGCCGGTCCGTTTCGATCGCGACGAACGCCTCGTCGCTCCGGTGAGGTCGCTCGACGGAAGCGTCGGTTTCGGCTCGCACTTCGACGCTTCCGTCATGAGCGTGTTGCTGGTCGCGCGCCGTTTCACCGAGGGGCGCGGTGTCGTCCCTCGGCACCGCGCCGTCACCGTCGTACTGGAGCACGCGCTCGCCTGCTTCGGGCCCCGCGTCGCGGTCGCCGTTTCGACGGACCTGTAGAATGCGAACGTCCGCTTCGGTTCGCTCCTCGAGTTCGTCGACCCTGAGCCCGACCGGTTCCGAATCCGCACCGACGCGGACGTGAGCGAGGTGGTCCTCGAGGTCGAACTCTTCGACGAGATCCGCGTCGACGGGGATCCGTGCGGGCGTCAGCCACCGGCCGACAGTCATGAGGTAGCCGAGGCCGACGGCCAGAATCACGATGCCGAGGAGGGTGAATTCGAACATGCCGATGGGACCTCGTCCGAGCAGGTCGACGGCGAACTCGCTGGCGAGCAGGTTCGTCGACGTGCCGACGAGCGTCAGGGTGCCGCCGAGAATCGCCGCGTACGAGAGTGGCAACAGCAGCTTCGACGGAGAGACGCCGGTCTTCTCGGCGAGATCCGAGATCATCGGGATGAAAATCGCGACCACCGGCGTGTTGTTGATGAACCCCGCGATCGGCCCCGTCGTCGCGATCGTCGCCGCCAGCGCGCGCGTTTCGTCCCCGTTCGTAAACGCCGCGAGCGAGAGTCCGAGCCGCTGGACGACCCCCGTCCGCTGGATGCCCGCACTGAGCATATACATCGCGACAATCGTGACCGTCGCCGTGTTAGCAAAGCCCGAGATCGCCTCCCGGTGGCCGACGCCGGTCAACGGCTCGAGGACCGCCAGCGCGACGATGATCCCGATTGCCGTCACGTCGTTCGGGATGAGTTCCGACACGAACAGTACGAGCGCGACGGCGATGAGTCCGAATACCACCAGTGCACCTGCGGGGACGTCCGCACCGATCATCGTCCGCGCTCCGGCCGACGTCCGTCAGTCATCGCTCGTGTATGTCTGCTGGCGGTAAATCTATGTTTGGGTGTACAGGTGCTCGATTCGTAGGACTCCCGAGAGCAATGCTCAGATGCTCGCGGTGCCTTCGGTTCCGAGTTCGTCCTCAAATTCGAGGGCGTCGAGGGCTTCTTCGACGAGTCGACGCCGGAGGAAACGTCGCCAGTGAATCCGCTGTTGCAGTAGCATCGAGGAGAGGAACGGGCGTAGCGAACGCGACGGACTCGAGGCGAGACTCGAGCACATCGACGACGAGGACGAACGCAATGATCTGCGAGAGCGGCTCGAGGAACTCGATCTCGAGGCGGCGATTCCGGAGACGGGACCGGGCGCGCGGAGCTGATGCTGCCGCTCCCGTCGATTCAGTTGTGAAAAAGGAGACGAGGGTGTGTAGTCGAACGAGAGCGGGTCACTGATCCCGGATCAGCGCTGGGAACTTCTGAGGATCAGCGGCCCGATCGCGAGCGTCCGCTTCGCGGCGGTCGCGATCCGCAACACGTACGCGGTGAGGAGGAAAAACGGGATGAGCGTAATCGTAAAGCCGACCGCGACGATCCACAGCACGTTCTCGACACCAGCAGTCGTGCCGGGGGCCGTCGACGCGTCGACGAACGTGAACACCGATCCGGCGACCAGCAGCGCTGGCATCGCCACGTAGAGGATGAGCCGCGAAAGATCGATGAGTTCCCACTGGAAGTACAGCGTCTTGACGTGCTCGCGGGCCGGTCCGAACATGACGAGCGCCGTCCGGAGCTCGTCGATAGCGTCCCGGTGGTCGTCGTCCAGTGCGTCTTCGTAGTCGTCCTCTAAGCGCTCGAGTTGAAAGATCTTCCAGGAGTAGTTGTAGTCGAGGGCCGCGTTCAGCACCTCGAAGGTGCCGAACTGCGCGCCGTCGAGCTTTTCGCGAACGGTGTCGGCGTTGCCGGTTAGGCTCTCGGTGAATTCCTCGACCTCGTCGGCCAACTCTTGATCATCGACGCCATCGACCGATGCCTGAAACTGCTCCGCTCGCGAGTCGGTAGCGTTGATGAGATTTCGTAACAGAGCCGAGGGATCCGCCGGCGACGGCTTCCCGACGAGATCAGTGACGTGATCCCGGAAATCCATCGTCTCGCTCATTCGACGGTGTTGCTCCCCGAGGGGGCCGTTCTCCTCGGAGATGATGAGCTGGCTGATCGTGACGACCAGCGTGACGCCGGTGATGAGCGCCCCGATCATCGCCGAGAACAGCGTCTCGATGACGCCGCGCTCCTCGAGCAGTACCGAAAGCGGGGGCTCGAGCTGCGAGCCGACGCCGACGAAGAGGGCGAAGAAGACGACCGAGAGCACGACGGTCACGATCGTCCGGTTCGCACTGAGCAACAACCAGAGCTTGAGCCGACTCTCGTCGGCCCGCTCGCGCATAGTGTCCTGCGTACTGACCTTGTCACTCATCGGTAGCGCTCCCGGGTCGCTTGAAAACGAGGTACTTCGTCCCGCCGCCAGTGTACTCGATAGTCGACACCAGTTCCCAACCGTCGGCGCCCAACTCGTTCAACTCCTTCGAGGGGTCGACGGCCTCCTCCATCGTCGGCCCGCGCGGCGGTTCGATGACCATGTACTCCCACGACGAACCGGCTGCGTGACTCATGGGCGGATCCTCTACGGAGCGACGCAAAAGGGTCGTGCGGTGATACGCCGGGTCGAGGGGGCTTGGCGCCTCGAGCCGTCCGGCATCGAACGCGCTCGAGTCAGCTGCCGGCGGGTCGTCGACGACCGGTCAGGCCTGATCGATCGTCTCGCGGTAGTCTTCGGTCGTCTCGATGGCCGAGTCGACCTTGTCCTTCGTGTTCCCATCGGCTTGCTGGCTAACCTGTCGAAGCGTGTTGAGCCGCTCGTCGAGGATCGCATGATCGGGTGCCGTATCGCTCATCGTGTAGTCGGCGAAGGCCTCGGCCGTTTCGCGAATGTCGTCACGGACGTCGTCGTCTGCGGATTTGGCCGCTTCCTCGAGATCGTCGCGCGCCTGCTGGAGTTGTGCTGTCATATCCGGAGTCAGTACGAGACGACGCATAACGATTGGGCGAGCAATGGCCACGTCCGGCCGACGACAGCAAGAGGAATCGGCACCGTCGGTCGTGTCGAGGCGCTCGAGCACGGCAGACGGCGAGCAGTACGGTCTGCCTTCCACAGGAAAGGGTATCGTACGCTGTGACTGTCGGCGAGAAACCGCGCGAGTACCAGCCTTACTGACTGACGCCTTCTTTATCTCACCACACCACTCCTATATTGTCATGCGAGTATCACGAAGAACGGCACTGAAATCGATAGGCATTGCGGGGGGACTCGCGGCAGTTCCAACCACGGTGTACGCACGCGGCGAACACTCCGACGACGAACGGAAGCCAATGAACGACGAACCCGAAGAAAAGCCGCCGGCTCCCGGAGCTGCGGTCCGCGTCGCCCACTTCTCACCGGACGCACCAGCCGTCGACGTGCTCGTAGACGGGGATCAGGTGCTCTCGAATTTCGATTACGGCGAGGTGTCGCCGTACCTCGAGATCGAACCCGGAACCTACCAGGTCACGATCACCGCGGCCGGCGATCCGGGCACGGTGGTATTCGACGACCAAGTCGACGTCGGAGAGGCGTTCTACACCGTCGCAGCGATCGGCGAACTCGGCGCCGAGACGTTCCGGCCGGAGATCCTCGTCGACGCCGAGCCGCTGCCGGAGGACGCGGAGGCCGGCTCGGCGTTCGTCCGCGTCGCACACTTCTCGCCCGACGCGCCTGCGGTCGACATCTACGCCGACGACGCACCCCTCGTCGAGAACGTATCCTTCGGCGACGTCTCCGACTACCTCGCCGTCCCCGCCGGCGAGTACACCCTCTCGATTCGACCGGCGGGCGACCCCGAGACCGAAGTGGCGTCGTTCGACGTCGCGCTCGAGGCGGACAGGCCCTACACCGGCTACGCCATCGGCTACTTCGAGCCGCCGGCGGACGTGACGGACCGGGACTTTACCGTGGAACCGGCGATCGACGGGCCGATGGCTGCCGAAGAAGACGAACACTCGGCCGGCGAAGACGACTATGCGATGGACGACAAAGAGAAGCCGGCGGCCGACGAGAAAGCGAAGTCAACAGCCGACTAGACGTGTTAGCGACGGCTGACGAGTGGTGAGGTTCCGCGGCTCCCGCCGTGGACGTTCACGCTCCTGTTGCGACAGAGTCACGGATCGGTCGGCGTTCCGGCTCGGAGACGGTCGCGACCTGTTCCCGCGACGCATGCGAGCGCGTAAAGTGCCTCGAACCCCTGATGCCGACAATGAGTGAGACTCGAGGCCCCCTCCAGCCGGACCGTCCCGACGTGGACCGACCGTTCGAGGTCGACGCGCCCTTCGACCCCGCGGGCGACCAGCCCGAGGCGATCGAGCAGTTAGCCGCGGGCTATCAGTCGGGGATGGACAAACAGACCTTACTCGGGGTGACCGGCTCGGGGAAGACGAACACCGTCTCCTGGGTGATGGAGGAGGTCCAGAAGCCGACGCTCGTCATCGCCCACAACAAGACGTTGGCGGCCCAGCTGTACGAGGAGTTCCGGAACCTCTTCCCGGAGAACGCCGTCGAGTACTTCGTCTCCTACTACGACTACTACCAGCCCGAGGCCTACGTCGAGGCCAGCGACACCTACATCGACAAGGACGCCTCGATCAACGACGAGATCGACCGCCTGCGCCACTCCGCGACGCGCTCGCTCCTGACGCGCGAGGACGTGATCGTCGTCGCCTCGGTCTCCGCGATCTACGGCCTCGGTGACCCCCGGAACTACATCGACATGTCCCTGCGACTCGAGGTCGGCGAGGAAGTCGGCCGCGACGAGTTGCTCAAACGGCTGGTCGACCTGAACTACGAGCGCAACGACGTCGACTTCACGCAAGGCACCTTCCGCGTTCGGGGCGACACCGTCGAGATCTACCCGATGTACGGCCGCTACGCCGTTCGCGTCGAACTCTGGGGCGACGAGATCGATCGCATGGTCAAGGTCGACCCCCTCGAGGGCAAGACCCAGGGCGACCAGCAGGCCGTCCTGATCCACCCGGCGGAGCACTACTCGATTCCGGAGACGAAACTCGAGAACGCGATGGACGAGATTCGGGACGATCTGAACTCACGGATTTCGTACTTCGAGCGCAAGGGCGACATGATCTCGGCCCAACGCATCGACGAGCGGACGACGTTCGACCTCGAGATGATGCAGGAGACGGGCTACTGCTCGGGGATCGAGAACTACTCGCTGTACCTCTCGGATCGGGAATCGGGCGAGGCCCCCTACACCCTGCTCGACTACTTCCCGGACGACTTCCTGACCGTGGTCGATGAGTCCCACGTTACGCTGCCACAGGTCCGCGGCCAGTACGCCGGCGACAAGTCCCGAAAGGATTCGTTGGTCGAGAACGGCTTTCGCCTTCCCACGGCCTACGACAACCGGCCGCTCACCTTCGAGGAGTTCCAGAAGAAAACCGACCAGACGCTGTACGTCTCTGCCACGCCGGGCGACTACGAGCGCGAGGAGAGCGAGCAGATCGTCGAACAGATCGTTCGACCGACCCACCTCGTCGATCCGGCGATCGAAATCGCAGACGCCACCGGACAGGTCGACGACCTCATGGACCGCATCGACGGCCGCATCGAACGCGACGAGCGAACGCTCGTGACGACGCTCACGAAACGAATGGCCGAGGATCTGACCGAGTATCTCGAGGAGTCCGGCGTCGACGTCGCCTACATGCACGACGAGACGGACACCTTAGAGCGCCATGAGATCATCCGATCGCTCCGACTGGGCGAGATCGACGTGCTCGTCGGGATCAACCTCCTTCGGGAAGGCCTGGACATCCCCGAGGTGAGCCTCGTGGCGATCCTCGACGCCGACCAGGAGGGGTTCCTCCGGAGCGAAACCACGCTCGTCCAGACGATGGGTCGTGCGGCCCGGAACGTCAACGGCGAGGTCGTCCTCTACGCCGACGAGCCCTCGAACGCGATGGAGTCCGCCATCGAGGAGACCCAACGCCGCCGCGAGATTCAGCGCGAGTACAATGAGGAACACGGCCTCGAGCCGACGACCATCGAGAAGGACGTCGGCGAGGCAAACTTACCCGGGAGCAAGACGGACACCTCGAGCGTCTCCGGCAAGGACCTCGCGGACGAAAACGAAGCCGCCCGTTACATCGAGGAACTCGAGGACCGGATGGAGGAGGCCGCGGGCAACCTCGAGTTCGAACTGGCGGCCGACATTCGAGATCGAATTCGAGAGGTCCGCGAGGAGTTCGAACTCGAGGGCGGCGACGAGGGAATCGCACCGCCGTCCGAGGAGTTCTGAGCGCGGAACCGAGCGATCGTCGCGTCCCGTCAGTTGTCGATCACATTCACCGTACTTATTATTCATTGCTGAGCTGTAGGGATCATGAACCACTCGAGACGTCGAGTTCTCCTGACGGGTGCTGCGGCGACGGTGACCGCCAGCGCCGGCTGTACGAGTCTGCTGGACGGCGAGAACGGGGGAACGGCGGACGATGGAAACGGTGGCGAGGGTGACAGTGACGAGGACGAAACGAGCGCCGGTGAAGACGATCCGGAAATCGCGGCCGGCGATTGGCCGTCCTTCCAGCGAACGGCGGCAAACGACGGCTACACGCCGTCGACAGCACCGACAGCGGAGCCGTCCGAACGGTGGTCGACGACGCTGTCGGGGAGCATCAGCGAGCAGGTCGCGGTCGTCGACGGCACCGTCTACGTCGCGACCGACGCCGGAACCGTCCACGCGCTCGATGCGGCCGACGGCGACGAGCGGTGGTCCGAGTCGCTCGAGGGCGGCCGGTCGCAGTCTCCGTGCGTAGTCGACGGCCTGATCGTCGTCGGCACCGAGGAGGACGAACTCGTCGCGCTGGACGCAGCCGACGGCGAGCGCGAGTGGACGACTGAACTGGCCGGTCCGGTCGCGGGGCCAACCGCGGCCGATGGAACCGTCTACGTCGGCACGAGCGACGAGCCGGTCGCCTACGCCATCGACGCCGCCGACGGCGACGAGCAGTGGTCGGCGGAGTTGTCTCTGGACGCCGTCGACTATCCTGCCGTCGCCGACGACGCCGTCTACGTCGGCGTCGAGGAAGGACTGGACGGGCGGCTCCACGCGCTCGATCGGATCGACGGTTCGGAGGCCTGGCTCCACGAAGGCGCCCGCATGCAGTCGCCGACGCTGGTCAAGGATGATATCGTCGCACCCTCGCTCACGGTGGAGCTTCTCACCCCCGACGGCGTCTCGCACGGAGGGTTCGGGTTCGCGGGCCACGTCATCTGGTCGCCGGCGGCGACGAGCAAAGCGGTGTTCGCGGGCTCGACCGGCGGTCGATTCGCGGCCTTCGAACGGGCCGACACCGGAACGGACTGGAACGTCGAAGTCGGTCGGCGGCCGATATCGGCCCCCGCGGTCACCGACGATGCAGTCTACCTGACCGCCGGCGAGCCGAAACTGGTGGCGCTCGCCGTCGGAACCGGCGATCGGCTGTGGGCTCGGTCGCTCGAGGGCGAGTTCGCGACCGGGCCGGCGGTAGCCGACGAGGCGGTCTTCGTCGGGACGGACGAGGGACGCCTCGTCGCGTTCGAGTGACTCGCAGCCGACGCGGGACTCACAGAGACAGCGTGTAGACCGCTTCGTCGTACTGTTCGCCCTCGATCGTGACCTCGCCGGTGTCGGTCCGTTCGAAGCCCAGCCCCTCGTAGAACCGGCGACTGGCGTCGTTGAACGCGAAGTCGAACGAGCGGACGCGGTCGACGTCGTACATCTCGAGTCGCTCGAGCAGGGATTCGTGTAGTTTAGTCCCAACCCCCTCACCCTGCGCGTCGGGCGAGACGTACATTCGGAGGATATCAGCCGTCTCGCCCTGGGCGACCGCGTGGGTGAAGCCGATAATCTCGCCGTCGCCGGACTGCGTCCGGCTCTCATCCGCGGACCTCTGCTCCGCGCTCTCATTCACGGACCGTTGCTCCGCGCGCTCGACGACGAAGACGACCGTCCCGGGAGCCTCGAGGGGCATCGAGTCGGTGGTGTACCAGTTGTCGACGACTCGGTCGATCAGCTCGGCCTCGAGTTCGTCGTACGTATCGTGCCACGTTTTGCGGGCGACGGCTTTGATATCCTCGAAATCCTCCGAGTTCGCTGGACGAATGTTCATGGTCTTCCTTGACAATACTGGCATAAAGTGACTTCGGCTGGCGATGCAGCCGAAAGTCGGCGTCCCGACCGCAAAATCAGAGACTGGCCGGGGCGATACCGGTCCCCACAATCGGCTACTCGCGAACGTCGAACCCGCGATCGCGAAGCAGATCGGGAACACGGTCTCGGTGGTCACCCTGCAGTTCGATTCGTCCGTCGTCGACCGTCCCGCCCGTCCCCATCGAACTCTTCAGATCCGAGGCGATCGATTTGATCTCGTCCGACTCGAGATCGAACCCCTCGACGATCGTCACCGGTTTGTCGTACCGACGGCTTTCCGTCCGGATCGAGAGCATCTGCTGGGAGGTCTCGAGATCGCCCTGACTGTCGAGTTCGTCAAGCAGGTCGTCGAGGTCGTCGTTTGCCATAGAATGTCATAGGACGCTACGAGGGATAGCCCTGTCCCTGCTGTCGCAACGGATTGGGTCGAGGTGGCGACGCGAGCAGCGGACGTCCCGTTTATAGCCTCGTTTTGAGCGTCTCGGCCGTCTTCTCGCCGACGCCGGAGACGCTCTCTAAATCCTCGAGGCTCGCCTCCCGGACGTTCTCGACGCTCCCGAACCGACCCAGCAACCGCTTTCTGGTTTCGGGGCCGATGCCCGGCACGTCGTCTAACACCGTCTTCACCTCGTCGCGAACGGTCTGGTGGTACTGCACCGCAAAGCGGTGGGACTCGTCGCGCACCCGCTGGAGGAGATGCAAGTGCGGGGCGTCGCTGGGCCAGGCGAACTCCCGTTTCGGGGTAACCACACGCTCTTCGGCCTTCGCCAGCGCGATAGCGGGCACATCCCAGCCGACCTCGCTCAGCGCGTCGCGTGCGGCCTCGAGTTGGCCCTCGCCCCCGTCGATCACCAGCAGATCGGGGTCCGGCCGATCGTCCCGGCCCTCGACGGCGCGGCTGGCGCGCCACTCGAGCAAGGCCCGCATGTTGTCGTAATCGTCGTTCTGATCGGTCAGCTTCTTCCGGCGGTAGTCCGCTTTTTCGGCGCTGCCGTCGACGAACGTGACGTTGCTCCCGACCGCCGCCTTCCCCTGGGCGTGGCTCACGTCGAAACCCTCGATCCGCCGGGCTGAGTCGATCTCGAGGGCGTCCGCGAGCATCCCGCACTCGTCGCGACCGCCGACGTTCCGTCGGGCGTTCTTCAACGCGAGTTCGACCAGTTTGGCCTCCCGCCCGGCCCCCGGTACGCGGACGGAGACGCCTTCGGTCTCGAGCCAGGCGGCGACCTCGTCGTCCCCGTGGCGTTCGGGCAGGAGCAGGGCGTCGGGCAGGTCGCGCTCGGCGTAGTACTGGACGATAAAGGCGGCGAGGACGGCGGGGACGCCGCCCGCGTCGGTATCGCTCGCCCCGACATCTGCACCCGGGGCCTCGAGCGTGTGCCGATCGCGGTCGACCAGTTTGCCGGTCTCGGCGCGCAGGCGGGCGACGGTCGCGTCCTCGCCCTCGATGGCGACCCCGAGCACGTCGACGGCACGTTCGTCGCTCCGTGCCTGGACCGCCTCGCCGCCCTCGCCGTGGAAGGCTTCGACGGTCTCGAGGCGATCTCGCATGTTGGCCGCGCGCTCGAAGTTCTGGTTCTGAGCAGCGTCTTCCATCTCCCGGCGCAGCGGATCCGCGAGGATGCCGGTCTCGCCCTCGAGGAAGCGCTCGACCGCGGTCACGTCCTCGGCGTAGCTCTCGAGGTCGATCTCGCGGGTGCAGGGCGCGGTACAGAGCCCCATTTCGTAGTCCAGACACGGCCGGTCGCGACCCGCGTACTTATGATCCGAACACCCGCGGATGCCGTAGGTCTCCCGCAGCGCTTTGACGACAGTCTCGACCTGCCCCTTGTTCGTGTACGGGCCGAACACCGTCGCGGACTCGTCGGGGTCGCGCGTGATCTCGATCCCGGGGGCCTCGTGGCGCGTCAGCTGCACCATCGGGTACGACTTGTCGTCCTTGAGCCGAACGTTGTACCGCGGCTGGTGGCGCTTGATCAGGTTAGCCTCGAGGAGCAGCGCCTGCGTCTCGGTGTCGATGACGGCGATCTCGATCTCGTCGGCGCGGTCGACCATCCGGCGAATCCGTGCGCTTCGCGGATCCGCGTAGGATCGGACGCGACTTCGGAGATCGACCGCCTTCCCGACGTAGAGCGTGGTTCCCTCGAGCCGAAACTGGTAGACGCCGGGCTCTCGCGGTAACGATCCCGCTCGGTCGCGAACCCCCTCGGCGTTCATCGGCGGCCCTAGAACCTCGGTGGCTTTCAGCCTGACTCCTCGAGGTTGTTCGTCGGGTCACCAGCCGTCCGGTCTGCGGGCGCGTCCGTATCCCTCGTATCGACATCCGCCCCATCGGCCGGTTCGTTCGCACCCTCCGTATCGGCATCCGTTTGTCCCGCGGACACGTCCGCGTCTTCGGTGTCGATATCAGTCTCGTCGGCTGGTGCGGTCGCTCCCTCCTGCTCTCCAGCCGTCTCACCCGCCGCGTCCGCGTCGGCCTCCACGACGGCGTCGCTATCCACGGGCCCCGGACCTGGCGCGATCGCCTCCTGTAGAACGATCTCTCGATCGGCCTCGAGGTCGTCGTCGCTGACCGGAACCGAGATATCGTCGTCGCCGCTCACCCGGAGGATGAGCCGGCGCGAGCGCGACCGAACGTACTGGACGAAGAACGCAACCGCGATCAGCAACAGCAAGAGTCCGATCGCGAGAACGGTTAGATCGAACACCGTGAGGAGGGTTTCGACGGTCTCGAGCGCGCTGCCGCCGATCCCCGTCGCGTCTTCGACGTCGAAACCGTCGGCGAGACTGGCGAGGTCGTAGGTCATCGCCAGGAGCAACACGCCCAGCGCGAGAAACAGGACGATCGTTCCCCAGACGAGCGGGACCAGCGAATCCTCGGTCTCGACGGAGACCCGGGCGACGTTCGGCCGCTCGACGGTCCAGTAGTTCGGTCCGTCGCCGCCCTCCGTGAACACGAGGACACGGTCGTTCGTGACTACGAACGTCGCCCCCTCGAGGTCGACGCGTCGCTTCACGCGTTCGCCGTCGTACAGCAACTCGTCGACGTGCTCGCTCCAAACTCCGAGCATTCCGGTTCGTGGTTTCACACCGTCCGGCAAGTAGCTCGCGGCGTCTCGCGCGAATCGAGAACTCGACGTGGTACCATTCAACACAGTACATTCTCGAATCTCGGCCCCCAAAACCGGCGTATGAGTGACTCGACGGTCCAGTGCTGGCTGGTCGAACGGACGTTCGACGACCGCAACCTCGTAACCATCGTCTACGCGACGCCCGACGGCTCGCGCTACCAGCAGCGCGAGCGCTCCGCGACGTCGCTACGGAACGGCGGCGAGGTCACCGCGGCGACGGAGATCGCCGAAACCGAGCTCGAGTCGGTTTCCGACGAGGAGACCCGAAAACGGTACGCCGAGGAGGCCGAGCGGACCGCCGAGCAGTACGATCCCGGAGATCCCATATAGGACCGATCCGACTGACCGCTAGAGAGACAGTTTGTTCCTCCGGACGGATCGGAATATCAATACAACGAAGTAACAACTCTTATCGGCGAACGGTGAGACCACACAGCCATGCCAGCTATCACAGTCGATAATCTGACCAAATCATACGGTCAGGAACTCGCGCTCCGAGACCTCTCGTTCCAGGTCGAAGAGGGCGAGGTCTTCGGCTTTCTCGGTCCGAACGGAGCCGGCAAATCGACGACGATCAACGTCATTCTGGACTTCATCCGGCCGACCGACGGCCGGGTGGAGGTGCTGGGGATGAACGCCCAAGCACACAGCCGCGAGATCCGTTCGCGGACCGGCGTCCTCCCCGAGGGCGTCGAAACCTACGACCGGCTGACCGCCCGCCAACACCTCGAGTTCGCTATCGACTCGAAGGAGACCGACGACGATCCGCGGGAATTGCTCGAGCGCGTCGGTCTCGTCGACGCCATCGACAAAAAGGCCGGCGGCTACTCGAAGGGGATGTCCCAGCGACTCATGCTCGCGATGGCCCTCGTCGGCGAACCGGATCTGCTGATTCTGGACGAGCCCTCGACGGGACTCGACCCAAACGGGGCTCGCGAGATGCGCGAAATCGTCCGCGAGGAGAACGCTCGCGGCGCGACGGTGTTCTTCTCGAGTCACATCATGGAGCAGGTCGAGGCAGTCTGTGACCGCGTCGGCATCCTTCGGGACGGCGAGATGGTCGCCGTCGACACCGTCGAAGGGCTCCGCGACTCCGTCGAGGGCGGGACGAGTCTGCGGGTCACCATCGATCGGATCGACGACGACGCCCTGCAGGCCGTTCGGTCGCTGCCAGACGTCAGCGACGCGGTCGTGGAGGGCGAGAGTCCGCCGACACTGATCGTACAGGTCAGCGGCTCGAAGACCGCCGTGCTGGGTGAACTCGAGGACCGCGGCGTCGAGGTCAGGGACTTCACGACGCGTGAAGCCTCGCTCGAAGACGTCTTCCAGTCGTACACCACGGGACCGGAGGTGGAAGCCCGATGAGCACCGAGTCAAAAACGGGATCGAGGTCGGAGTCGACCGCGAGTTCGATCAACCTCACGAGCGTCCGGGCGATCGCGAGGAAGGACTTCCAGGACGCCGTTCGATCCTGGATGTTCTGGGGCCTGAGCGTCTTCTTCTTCGTGCTACTCGTCGCCGTCACGGGAACGATCTCGTACTTCGGCGAGGATATCGCGGCTGAGGGGGCGACGACGGAGGCGCTCGTTCTCTTCGTCAGCCAGATCACGCGGCTCGTGATCCCGCTGATCGCGCTGATCTTAGGCTGGAAAGCCATCGCGGGCGAGCGCGAGACGGGCAGCATCAAGATCCTGCTTTCGTTGCCCCACTCCCGAAAGGACGTACTGCTCGGGAAACTCATCGGCCGATCGGCAGTCCTCTCGCTGTCGCTCGTCGTCGGGTTCGTGCTCGCCGCGGTCGTCGTCGCCGTGATGCTCGGCGGCTTCGACATCGTCGACTACTTCAGCCTGCTCCTGATGGCGATCATCTACGGTATCGCCTACACGAGCATCGCCGTCTCGCTGTCGTCGCTGACCCGGTCGACGACTATCGCCGGCGCGGCGATGTTCGGCATCTTCATCCTGTTCTACGTCGTCTGGAACGCGATCCAGACCGTCTTCCAGCTCCTGATGAATCGCGGAACAATCGAGGGAGTCAGCTACACGACCGAGGGTATGGGGCCGGACGGAACCACCGAACAATTCACGTTCGAACGACTCCCAGACTGGGCGCTGTTCATCGACATGATCGATCCCGGAAACGCGTTCCAGAACACGATCACGTTCCTCGGTTCCTTCGGCGGCGAGGACATGGGCACGACCTACCCATCGGAGTGGTTCGCAAACGGCGTCCCGTTCTACCTCGAGAACTGGTTCTCGTTTGTCATCCTGCTCCTGTGGATCGTCGTCCCGATCGCGATCGCGCTCTACCGATTCGATCGCGTCGATCTCTGAGGCCGGGTCCGTTCCTATTGTGATTTTTGCGTTTCGATTCGTCTCCCTCGCGAGTTTAACTGTCGGTGGAGACACGTCTCAGTCGCTGGCACTCGGTTTAGGTAGTTGCCACGCGTACGTGAGTCCGTGACCGACTGCATCTTCTACGGCGGGAAAGGCGGGGTCGGGAAGACGACCTGTGCGGCGGCGACCGGTCTCGAGTTGGCCGACGAGGGCCGCCGGACGCTGATCGTCTCGACCGACCCGGCACACTCGCTGTCCGACTCGCTCGAGGCCGACCTCGGGCCCGAACCGAGCGAGGTCGACCTGGGGGTCGGCTCCAGTCTCGAGACGACCGACGAGGGAACCCTCGAACTCGATTCGGGCGGCAGCCTCTGGGCCGTCGAGATCGACGCCAAAACCCAGCAGGAACGCTACGAGAAGCTAGCGACGGCGCTCGCCGCAGATCTCCGTAGCGCCGGCATCCGACTCTCGGACGACGAGGTCGAACGGATCTTCGCGTCTGGCGCACCGGCCGGCGGGGACGAAATCGCGGCGCTTGATCTGCTCGTCGAGTACGTCGACTCGGGCGAGTGGGACGTCGTCGTCTTCGACACCGCACCGACGGGCCACACGCTCCGGTTGTTCGACACACCCGAGGTGCTGGGACCTGCCCTCGAGACCCTCCAGTCGCTTCGCGGGCAGGCCAGCCGAATCGGCACCGCCGCGAAGTCTGCGGTGTTCGGCCCGATGTCGATGATGACCGGCAGCAATACCGAGGGCGAGGAGAGCCTCGAGGAGTTTCAGGACCGACTCAGGCGCGCTCGAGACCTGCTGGCCGACCCCGAGCGCACGGAGTTTCGCGTCGTCCTCATTCCGGAGGGGATGGCCATCGCCGAATCAGAGCGACTGGTAGAGAAACTCCGCGACGCCGAGGTACGGGTCGATCGACTCGTCGTGAACCGCGTCTTCGAGGACCCCGACGAGGGCTGTTCGCGCTGTCGGTCCCGGTACGAGCGACACGCGAAGCGGGTTTCGGAGGTTCGAGAGACGTTTCCCGACCTCGAGGTCGTGACGCTGCCTGAACGCGAAGGGGAGGTGCAGGGACTCGAGGCGGTGTGGTCGATCGCCGATCGACTGCCGGCCGCCGCGTAGCCGAACTCGGCCGAAGCGCCGCGGCCGTCGCCCTCTCGAACAATGTGATGGCCCACAGCGTGAGTGCCGCCGGGATCAGTCGCCGATAACCCACAGCAACGCGAACGAGCCGGCCAACACGACGCTCACCGTGGCGATCGCGGGAAACGCCGCCACGATGCCCCAGCGAGTCGAGAGGACGCCGAACACCGCCGGCCCGCTCGCGCTGCCGATGGCCGACCCGGTCTGGATGACGCCGAAGAGGCTCCCGCTCGAGCCCGTCTCGGCCTGCTGGGAGACCATCGCGTTCTTGACCGGGTAGCTGGTGTACATACCGGCGCCGATGACGGCGAACCACACCGCCAGAATCACCGTCAGGACGCCGATTGGTAGCTCGCCGAACACGGCTGCCAGCGCCAGCGTGGCGGCGACCAGCACGGCTGTGAGAAGCGAGGCCCCGATTCCCAGCGCGACCCGGTCGAACCGATCGGCGAGGTCACCCGCGTACAGGGAGGCGAGACTGCCGCCGACCAGGAGTGCGAAAAACGCGACGTTTCCGACCGACGCCGACGTTCCGGTCTCCGCGGCGACGTAGGCCGTCGTGTAGGTCTGTATCGCGCGGTGTTGCATCGACAGCACGAGCGTGACAAAAAAGAGGACGACGACGCTCTTCGTAATAGTGAGATCGAACGAGAGATCCGTCGAGCGGATCGCTTGCCGAATCGTCTTTCGGGGCTCGCCACCGTCGGTCCGTGGGTCGTCGATCCGCGAGTCGTCGGTGCCATCCGACTTCGCGTCGTCCGGGGCCTCGGCCGTGAGAAAGAGGTAGACGACCAGACAGCTCACGGCGAGTCCGATCGCGACGCCAGTGGCGAGAGCGAGTCGCCAGCCCGCGACCGCGGCGACGCCGCCGACGATCACCGGCGCGGACATCGTCCCGAGCGCGCCGCCGAACCCGAAGACGCCCATCGCCTTCCCTTCGGTCGCCTCGGTCTCGTAATCGCTGACGAGGGCCATCCCCGTCGGGTGGAACGCGCTGCCGCTGATCCCGGCGATGGTCTGGGCGACGAGCAACGTCTCGTAGTTCGGCGCGGTGCTCGCCAGAAAGATCCCCGCGGCCATCCCAAACAGGCCGCCGACGAGGAGGCGCTCCTTCCCGATCACGTCGGCGAGCATGCCGGCGGGAAGCTGGAAGAGGACGTACATGAGAAAGAAGACGGTGACGAGAAAACCCGCCTGTCCGTAGGTGATCCCGAGGTCCGCGACGAGCAGCGGAATAATCGGCGGGATCACGATCGCGAAGAACTCGTTGACCCCGTGGCCGACGGTAATCGAGCCGACCGCTCTCGGCCGGGAGACGTCTCGCAGCCGCCTGAGCAGAGTCAACACGGTGCGCTCACATCACGGTCGTCGGTACTAAAGCCGTCGGAAGCCCGTCCGTTTGGCCGGCAGTTCTCGATGCTCACTCGAGGTCGATCCCGTACTCGCCGAGCAGTTCCCGGAACTCGTCCTCGTCGATGATCGGAACCTCGTTGTCCGCCGCGTCGTCGCGTTTCGTCTGGCCTGGACTCTCGCCGACGACGAGGTAGTCCGTGGTTCCTGATACGCTACCCGTCGCGTTGGTGGCGTTGGTTCCGACGGCCGCAGCCGAGCCGGAGCCGAACGCTTATGCGAATCGTTCCCCAATTCAGAGACATAATGGCCAGTTCAGTGAGCGGTGGTGACGCCCACGACGACGAGATCCGTCTCTGGCGTGAGGAGGACTGGTGGGTTGCCACGGATGTCGAGACGGGAGTCACTAGCCAGGGCCCGACTCGAGAGACTGCACTGGAAAATCTCGACGACGCAGTTGCACTCCACAAGGGCGACAGCGGGAGCGAGCCGACCGATTCGGAGCTTCGCGAACTGGGAATAGATCCGGCCGAGAATACGACCGGCGAGCGGGAGCCGCCGGACGTCCTCGAGTAGGAATGGGGCGGCGAACATTCTCCGGGAAAGAGGTCGTGAAAGCGCTGGTCAACGCCGGCGGATTCGAGTGGCGTCGAACGACCGGTGATCACGCGCAATTATACTACGAGCATCCGACGAACGAGGAGGACCAACGGCGCGTAACGGTCCCGTTACACGACGAACTTCGAACGGGAACACTCAGAACGATCGCCGACAGCGCTGGTGCACAGGACTTCGACGAATTCAGTGCGTGGATCGATCGCAACTCGTAGCGTACCGTCGTTCGAATCGGTCCAAATATCCAGTGACCGATCACTCGAGGTCGATCCCGTACTCGCCGAGCAGTTCCCGGAACTCGTCCTCGTCGACGATCGGCACGTCGTTGTCCGCCGCGTCGTCGCGCTTCGTCTGGCCCGGGCTCTCGCCGACGACGAGGTAGTCCGTGTTCCCCGAGACGCTGCCCGTCGCGTTCGCGCCGTGGGCCTCGACGGTCTCCTGAGCCTCGCCGCGCGTGACGCCCTCGAGCGACCCCGTAAAGACGAACGTCAGTCCCTCGAGTTCGTCGCCGCCCGTCTCGAGGGCCGATTCCTGCGGGGAGACGTACTCGAGGATGTCGTCGACGGCCTCGGCGTTGGCCTCGCTCGTGAAGAAGTCGTGGAGCTGTTGGGCGACGGTTTCGCCGACGTCGTCGACGCCCTCGAGCCGCTCCGGATCGTCCTCGGCCGTCTCGCGGAAGGCCTCGAACGTGCCGAACTCGTGGGCGAGTTCGCGGGCCGTCGTCGGCCCAACGTGGGGTATGCCCAGCGCCGAGCAGAAATCGGCGAGCGGGGGCTCGCGGCTCTCCCCGAGTTCGGCCAGCAGGTTCTCGGCGCTCGTCTCGCCCCAGCCCTCGAGTTCCGTGAGGGCCTCGCGCTCGAGTTCGTAGAGGTCGGCGACGGACTCGAGCAGACCCGCATCCACGAGTTGGCGGACGCTCTTCTCGCCCAGCCCCTCGAGATCCAACCCGTCGTCGCTCGCGTAGTACTCGATCGAGCGGCGGAGTTGAGCGTCACAGGCCAGCCCGCCCGTACAGAACGCCATCGGCCCGTCGCGCTCGACGGCGCTACCGCAGACCGGACAGTGCTCGGGGAGTTCGTAGTGGCCCTCGCTGTTCTTTTCGACGACCTCCTCGACGTAGGGGATCACGTCGCCGGCGCGCTGGACGCGGACGGTGTCGCCCACGTTGACGTTCTTCTCCGCGATCTCCTCGGGGTTGTGCAGGCTCGCTCGAGAGACCGTCACGCCCCCGACATCGACCGGCTCGAGCAGGGCAACGGGGGTCAACCGGCCCGTCCGGCCCACCTGCACCGCCACGTCGACGATCGGGGTCACCTCCGCGCGTGCGGGGAACTTGTAGGCGAAGGCGTAGCGGTCGTGGCGAGCCGTTCGGCCCAATTCCTCGCGAGCGTCGCGGTCGTCAACCTTGATGACGGTGCCGTCGATCTCGTAGCCCAGATCGTCCCGCGCCTCGAGCATCCGGTCGCGGTAGTCGATCGCCTCCTCGATGTCGTCGGCAAATTCGACGTGCTCGGTGACCCGCAGCCCCCACTCCGGGAAGCGCTCGAGTTCCGCGCTGTGGCTGTCCTCGAGGTCGCTGGCCTCGAGCACGTCGAAGTAAAACACCTCGAGCGGCCGCTCGGCGACGATCGAGGGGTCGAGCTGGCGGATCGTCCCCGCGGTCGCGTTCCGAGGGTTCGCAAAGGGCTCCTCGCCGCGTTCGATCCGCTTGCGATTGTGTTCCTGAAACGCGTCTCTTGGCATGTAGACCTCGCCACGAACCGCCAGAAAGTCAGGGTAGTCGCCGTGGAGTTGCTGCGGTACCGAGCCGATGGTTCGGGCGTTTCGCGTGACGTCATCCCCTTCGCGGCCGTCGCCGCGGGTGACGGCGCGCTCGAGGCTTCCGTCCTCGTAGACGAACGCCATCGAGACGCCGTCGAACTTGGGCTCACAGACGTACTCAACGTCTCCGACTTCGCGGTGCACACGATCCGCGAACTCGCGGACGTCCTCGGCCTCGCCGCTCTGGTCGATCGAAAGCATCGGTGCGACGTGTTCGACCGTTTCGAACGCCTCGAGCGGTTCGCCGCCGACGCTTCGCGTCGGACTGTCGGGATGGGTACAATCGAAGGCATCCTCGAGGTCTTGCAGACGGGAAAAGAGGACATCGTACGTTCGGTCGGCGATGATCGGATCGCCCTCGACGTAGTACCGGCGGTCGTGTTCGCGGATGGCCTCCCGGAGTAAGTCGACCTCTCGTTCGGCCTCGTCCGCCGAGAGATCATCGACCGGCTCGAACTCAGTCGGCGGATCCCGGAGGTACGGATTGGCTTCGTCCGCGTTCTCGTCGGTGAGTGACATTCGTTGCTCGAGGGTTGCTTCCCGGCCCCGTTAACGTTACTGACGCGTCGCCGCCGTCGATCCGACGGACGGCGCTCGGCAGCGGTCGACCGCCACCGAGACCGAACCCGTCGGCTCGAGCGACTAGCTCCAGGGACTGCCGCCGACTTCGGAGCGTACCCTCGGACCGACCTCGACGCGGCAGTCCGCGTGGACGAGCGCGATACACAGCAGGACGTACCCCGCTCGCTGCTCGCGGTCGGTTAAGGCCGTCGGCGCGCGCCGGTAGTCGAACGCCGCCGCGGCGTCGATCGGATCGGTCGCGCGGTCGTCGTCATTCGGGGGCGCGTCGGATTCAGACTCCTCTTCGTCGATCGCACGTAGCCGACCGACACAGGCCGTACAGGTGCCCTTCCGACAATCGTACGGGAGCCGAATGCCCTCCCGGCCGGCCACCTCGAGCACCGTCTCCCGCGCCCCGACCGTGACGTGCTCGGTGCGACCGTCCGGCCACTCGAGGGTGACATCGTGCTGCGTCATGGCTCGCGCCCCGGCGCTCGCCGATTTGCTGTGCGACTCATACGACTGGTAGGGGACACAGCGAAAAAAGCGTGGGCGTGGCAGCATCCGACGGGTTGGGCGCGGGCCGGCGAACCGCGAACGAACGATCGATACCCAGTCTTTACCCGCACCGCTCTCGTAGAGGCCGACTAGATGGGACAGGGAACGGATACGGAGTTCGGATTGGTCGACCTCGAGGAAGTGGAAACGCCGGGCGACGAGTGGGAGGAGATCGACGTCTCGGAGACCGAAGCCGACCGGATCGCCCGCAAGCGCGACCGCGAGTTCGAGCAGTTCGAAGAGCGGATCAAAGACGCCGACCAGTTCAAAGTCGAGCAGTCGGTGTTCGACGACGCGACGCTGGCGGCGCTCTACAAACTCGTCCAGGACGGCTACGTCGAGGCCTTCGGCGGGCCGCTCTCGACGGGCAAGGAGGCCAACGTCTACCATGCGCTGGGCGACGACCGCGACGTCGCGGTCAAGATCTACCGGATCAACGCCTCGAACTTCCGGCAAATGCGCGACTACCTCGAGGGCGACCCCCGATTCGAGGGGCTGGGCGGCAAAAAGAAAGACGTCGTGCTGGCCTGGACGAAGAAGGAACTCGCCAATCTCGAGCGAGCGCAGGCTGCCGGCGTGCGGGTGCCGGAACCGATCGCCACCGAACGTAACGTGTTGGTCATGGAGTACATCGGCGACGACGAGGGTCGCGCGAAGCGACTCGGCGAGGTCCACATCGAGAACCCCCAGACCGCCTACGAGGTCATGCGCGAGTACATGCGCCGGCTCTACTCCGCGGGCATCATCCACGGCGATCTGAGCGAGTACAACGTCGTCTTCGACGAGGGGCAACTCGTGATCATCGACGTCGGACAGGCCGTCACTGTCCACCACCCGAACAGCCGGACGTTCCTCGAGCGCGACTGCCGAAACGTCGCGAGTTTCTTCTCGCGGCAGGGGCTGGAGACGGACGAGGACGAGTTACTCGAGTTCGTGACGAGTCCGGAGCCAGATCCCTCGGGAGAATAGGAGATCGGCAAGCAGCGGACCTCACAGCCCGGTTGCAGACAATTTCGATGAAGGACTTTCCACCGGTTCCGAACGTCACCGATGCCCCCGACCGACTGTTCGAGGAGGGGCACCTGTGGCTCCTCGAGAAGGTCGACGGAGCCGGGTTTCGCTTCCAACTCCAGCAGTCGGGCCTCCTCCGGTTCGGCGACCGGAACCGCGTATACGACGACCCCGATGCCGTTCCCGAGCCCTACCAGCACGCCGTTCGGCACGTTCGGGAGCACGTGGACCGTGAAGCGCTTCGGAGTGCCGTCGACGACGTCGAGGACATCGTCTTCTTCGCCGAGGCGATGCACCACCACCGAATCTCGTACGACTGGGAGCGGACGCCGTCGGTTCTCGGCGTCGACGTCTGGTCGGCCGATGCGGGGAAATTCCGCCCGCCGGACGCCGTCGAAGCGATTTTCGAGGGGATCGGTCTCGAGCCGGTGAACGTCTTCGAACGGGAGTGTCGCGCCCAGTATTTCGACCCGGACTCGTACACGATTCCACAGTCCAACTGGTACGATGGCCCCGCCGAAGGCGTCGTCGTTCGGAACAAACGCGGCCAGCGCGCGAAAATACTCCATCCGGAAAGCCGAGAGCGCGACGGGCCCGAACCGATCGAGGCGTCGGCCGAGGAGGCGGCGACGACGTACGCGACTCGAGGGCGGTTCCGGAAACTCGCGATCCGACTCGAGGAACAGGGTCGGCCCGTGACGTTCGAGACGCTCTACGAGCGCGTCCTCGAGGATATCACTCGCGAGGCCCACGCCCGACTCCACCACAGCCAGAGCGACGTGGAGATGGGGGACTTTCGCTCGGAAGTCGCCGCACTCACGCGGGAGTTCCTCGATGAGCGAACCGACGGCGCGGCGGGGTGACGATTGCTCGAGTGTGAGAGCGATACTTTTGGCCGAATTCGAGAGCCTCTCGCTACTTCGCCTGCGATAGCCGTCGTCGAACACCACGCTGGTCCCAAACACTCTTTATCGATCCGAATCGAGGTGTATCCGATGGCGTCCACTCTCGAGTGGCGATGGCGCTGGCAGGATCCCTCGAGAGCGGACAGTACCCTCGCGGCTGGTGACGTGGCCTAACCCGTCGGCTGTCGCGTCGGACGCTCCCTCTGCTCGTTTTGCACGTATCGACTTCCAGCCGCTGCAGTCAACCCCGAGACGAATGACAGAGCCAGACGAGACGCCAGACAGTACCGACAGCAGTAGCACAGCCGACTCGAGCGAATCGAACACCTGCGGTGAGTTCACCGTCACGCCCTACGCCGTTGAGGGCGAAGTCGACTACGACAAGCTCCTCGAGCGCTTCGGTGCCGACCCGCTCACCGACGAACAAATCGCTCGCTTTCCCGACCATCCACTGCTCCGCCGCCGAACGTTCTACGCCGGCCGAGATGTCGATCGATATCTCGAGGCCGCCGCGTCGGGCGACCCGCACGCGCTCGTCACCGGCAGGGGGCCGTCGGGGCCGATGCACCTCGGACACGTCCTGCCGCTGTACCTCGCAAAGCGGTTGCAAGAGGCGACGGGCGCGACCGTCTACGTTCCGCTCTCGGACGACGAGAAGTTCCTCGCGAAGGACCAATCGTTCGCGTCGATCGGTGCGCACACGCGTGAAAACCTGCGTGATATCCTGGCCGTCGGCTTCGATCCCGAACGGACACGAATCGTCGTCGATACAGCCGACGCGGACGTGCTGTATCCGATCGCCGTTCGGCTCGCAACGCACCTCACGCCCGCGACGGTCGAAGCCGTCTACGGTCAGCAGGACACCGTCGGACTGCAGTTCTATCCTGCGGTGCAGGCGACTCACCTTCTGCTCCCCCAACTCGTTGCGGGCCGCCAGCCGACGCTGGTCCCCATCGCTGTCGATCAGGACCCCCACGTTCGCGTCTGTCGTGACGTGGCCGCGAAAGAGGCCCTGCCCGTTGGGAAGCCGGGTGCCCTGCTCGGACGATTCCTCCCGGGTCTCGACGGCCCGGGAAAGATGAGCAGCTCCGGCGATGCACCATCGATCGAACTCACCGCGGACCCCGACACGGTCGCGGAAACGATCCGAACCCACGCCTATACTGGCGGGCAGGCGACGCTCAAGGGCCACCGCGAGCACGGCGGCGATCCGACCGTCGACGTCCCCTTCCAGTACCTGCGATTCTTTTTCGAGGACGACGACGAGCGACTCGAGCAAATCGCCGACGACTACCGATCGGGCGAATTGCTGAGCGGCGAATTAAAACAGATCGCGATCGACCGCATCACGGAGTTCCTGACCGGCCACCAGCAGCGACGTGCGGAACTCGGCTCGCTCGAGGCCGACCTCGAGCCCTACCGACTGACCGATCGCGAACGGCGGCGGGCGCTCGAGCGGGCCGGGGTGCCAGCAGGACTCGAGTCGGAAGGCGACCCGCGACGGTAGCCCCCGAACGCATTTGGGTCTCGCAGTCGCGCCATGTAGTATGAACATCGGGATCATTTCGGACACCCACGATAACGTCGAGGCGATCGAGCGGGCGACCGAGATTTTCGAGGAGGAGGGCGTCGAAATCGTGATCCACTGCGGCGACTTCATCGCCCCGCTGATGATCAACTACTTCGACGGCTTCGAACTCCACGGCGTCTTGGGGAACAACGACGGCGACGTGGCGAACCTCCAGTCCGCGTTCGACTCGCTCGGAGACGAGAGCGAACTCCACGGCCGCTTCGCGAGCCTCGAGTTCGACGGCCTCTCCTTTGCCGCGTTGCACGGCGAGAGTCTCGAGGAGGTCGAAGCCATCGCGGCCGGCGAGACGTACGATTTCGTCTGTTACGGTCACCACCACGAGCGCGAGCTATCCGACGAGGGACGAACGACCGTGCTCAACCCCGGCGCGCACGTGCTGGCCAAATCCGAAGCGGATCGGACGGTTGCGGTCGTGGATACGCGTGCCGGATCGGTGCGATTCCGGTCGGTCGAGGAGTGACGAGAGTCGGGTCGCCGGCGGCGGACCTGTCCGACGGCCATCAATATTAAACTACGCACCTGTGAACGCGGCTGTTGATGGTGAATTCAGGCGGAAATGGAGAGAACGATCGACGAAACGAACACCGAACGAACGGACAACAGGAAAAATCGTTCGTCGACGACGTTCCGTGGAAGCAAGCGCTATTGTACGGTATCGGTGCGTTCGTTCTCGGAATGGCACTGCTTACGGGGCTGATGATCGTCGAAGGTGCACTGGACGACGCACCGACCGACGATTCCAGTACCGAGAGCATCGACGAAGACGAACCGGGATTCATGACCATCGTCAGTTGGCTTTACTTCGGGACCCAGTTCGTGGATGTCGAAATGTCGTGGGCACTCGGGACGGAGTCGATGAACTTGCTCGATGAAGCGTCCGAGGAGATGACGATCCCGACTATCGGTTACTATCTTGTTCCGATCGTCGCGCTCGTTGGCATGGGAAAACGTCTGGCCGAAACGACACTGCCAGCGACCACCTCACCGGAGGAGGGAGCGAAACGAGGCGCGACTATCACAGCGGGCTACCTGCTCGCCGTGGTCCTCGCGGCCCAGTTGTTCACGTGGTCCGCAACCGACGGAGAGATGACCGTGAGCGCGGGTGCAGACTTTACGCAGGCGCTCCTCCTTGCTGGACTCATCTACCCGGTGTTGTTCGGCGCGATCGGAGGCTATCTCGCGTTCCGCGAATGATCGACTGAAGCGAGCGAAACGAGCCGTTTTGAGCCGTGGCGAACGGACGACAATGATGACCGAGCCACACTCGAGTGGCCGTCACTGGCACCCGTATCTCGCGGACCAAGCGCTTAACCTCGCTCAGCTAGTACCGTTCCGTATGCAACACGTGAAGATTCCGCAGGACCGCATCGGCGTTCTCATCGGCGAGGGCGGCGAGACGATGCGAGAGATCGAGGCGGAAGCCGAGGTGCGACTCGACATCGATTCGGAGAACGGCTCCGTCGCCGTCGATACCGTCGGCGATCCCGTGCTCGGTCTCAAGGCACCGGATATCGTCCGTGCGATCGGCCGCGGCTTCGCCCCCGAAACGGCGTTGCGGCTGCTCGAGGACGACATGATCATGTTCGATGTCGTCGACATCGACGCTGCCGCGCGCAACACGAACGACATGAAACGCAAGAAGGGACGACTCATCGGCGAGGGCGGCCGAACCCGCGAGCTCATGGAGGAGCTGTCGGGCGCCAACGTCGTCATCTACGGCTCGACGCTCGGGATCATCGGCGCGCCCCAGCAGGTCGACGTCGTCCGAACCGCCGCCGAGATGCTCCTCGACGGCGCGCCACACGGCGCGGTCTACTCCTTCCTCGAGGAGAAACACAACGAGATGAAACATCAGGGCATGCAGTACCATCGGTACCCCGGCGGCCAGTCCTGATCCGTTCGCTCCGTTTTCGGGTTCGACCCTTCCTTGTCGATCGCCAAATATACTCCCGCCCGTCACCGCCGACCGACTACGGGACTGAAAGCGCAATGGTGAACGCCCCGCCGAGGACACGAGCGGAGCCACCGGTCGTCACACGGTAAATTCTCACGCTCCGGCAGCGGAGGATTGTTATAAATACCAGTAGCACGGCTGGCGGTGAACCGGCGTACTACGCCCTCGTAGTGGGATTTGACTCGCACATTCTCGAAAGGTTTATATAGAATCACAAACAATCCTTCGCTTGACTATGGCACAACAGCAGATGGGCAATCAGCCCCTTATCGTTCTCTCGGAGGACAGCCAGCGGACATCCGGCAAAGACGCGCAGTCGATGAACATTCAGGCCGGGAAGGCCGTTGCCGAGTCCGTACGGACCACGCTCGGTCCGAAGGGGATGGACAAGATGCTCGTCGACTCCTCGGGCAACGTCATCGTCACGAACGACGGCGTCACGCTCCTCTCGGAGATGGAGATCGACCACCCCGCTGCCGACATGATCGTCGAAGTTGCCGAAACCCAGGAGGACGAAGTCGGCGACGGCACCACGAGCGCCGTCGTCGTCTCCGGTGAACTCCTCAGTCAGGCCGAGGATCTCTTAGAGCAGGACATCCACGCGACCACCCTCGCGCAGGGATACCGAGAGGCCGCCGAGGAAGCCACCGAGGTACTCGAGGACATCGCCATCGACGTCGACGAGGACGACACCGAGATTCTCGAGCAGATCGCTGCCACCGCGATGACGGGCAAGGGTGCCGAGAACGCCCGCGACCTGCTCTCCCGACTCGTCGTCGAGGCCGTCCGCTCGGTCGCCGACGGCGACGAGGTCGACACGGACAACATCAAAGTCGAAAAGGTCGTCGGCGGCTCGATCGACAACTCCGAGCTCGTCGAGGGCGTCATCGTCGACAAGGAGCGCGTCTCCGACAGCATGCCGTACTTCGCCGAGGACGCAAACGTCGCGCTCATCGACGGAGCCCTCGAGATCAAAGAGACTGAGATCGACGCCGAAGTCAACGTCACCGACCCCGACCAGCTCGAGCAGTTCCTCGAACAGGAAGAGGCGCAGCTGCGCGAGATGGCCGAAGCGGTCGCCGACGTCGGCGCAGATGTCGTCTTCGTCGACGGCGGCATCGACGACATGGCCCAGCACTACCTCGCACAGGAGGGTATCATCGCCGTCCGACGCGTCAAATCCAGCGATCAGGGTCAACTCGCCCGCGCGACCGGCGCCACGCCCGTCTCGAGTGTCGACGACCTGACCGAGGACGACCTCGGCTTCGCCGGCAGCGTCGCCCAGAAGGAGATTGCCGGCGACCAGCGCATCTTCGTCGAGGACGTCGACGACGCCAAGGCCGTCACCCTCATCCTCCGTGGCGGCACCGAGCACGTCATCGACGAGGTCGACCGCGCCATCGAGGACTCCCTCGGCGTCGTTCGCACCACGCTCCAGGACGGTAAAGTCCTCGCGGGCGGCGGTGCCCCCGAAGTCGAGCTCTCGCTCGCACTGCGCGACTACGCCGACTCCGTCGGCGGTCGCGAACAGCTCGCCGTCGAAGCGTTCGCCGACGCCCTCGAGGTCATCCCACGCACGCTCGCCGAGAACGCCGGACTCGACCCCATCGACTCGCTCGTCGAGCTCCGCGCCGACCACGACGCCGGTGACACCAGCTCCGGGCTGGACGCCTACACCGGCGATACGATCGATATGGCCGAAGAAGGCGTCTACGAGCCGCTTCGCGTGAAGACCCAGGCTATCGAGTCCGCAACCGAAGCCGCAGTCATGCTGCTTCGCATCGACGACGTCATCGCCGCCGGCGACCTCGCGGTTGCCGACGACGACGGTGACGACGAGATGCCGCCGGGCGGCGGTGGCATGGGCGGCGGCATGGGCGGCATGGGCGGTGGCATGGGCGGCATGATGTGAACCTAAATTTTGCTCTGCGGGCGCGGCGAAGCCGCACCCTCGGCAAAATTTAGTATAAAAGCCTCCTCGCTCCGTTTCGGGACGCTCCGCGTCCCTTCACATCGCTCGTCGGCCCGAACGCTTCGCGTTCGGTGAACGGCGTCGTTCGGGTTCTTCGAACCGCTCACTCGCCGACGAACGGCCGAAGAGAGGAAGGCCAGTCCACCACCACTCGAGCCGTCGACCACTGACTCGAGTCGGCCCACACCCTATTTTCGTCGTAGCTTCAACCCGAATCAGCGTCGCACTCGAGTTCCAAATCCGGATACCGTTCTCTTCGAATCGGATCGCGCAGCCACAGAATAGCGCGGCGGCCAAGGAGTCTCAGTCAGTCCTCGCTCTGCGCTCGAGCCCTCGGCCCCTGCCACGCGTCGAATCTCGAAATCGCAATCAGCAGGCCCCAGGAGAGCGCCATGCCGACAAGCGCGAAGCCGATCAGGAGGCCGAAGAAGGCCTCGAGACCGACGCCGAGGGCGAACCCGCCGAGGGCGATGCTCGTCGCGCCGAGGCCGAACTCGCCGAGGTAGGTGTAGCCATAGGAGAGGCCGCGGGCGTCCTCGGGCGTGTGAACTGCGACTGCCTCCTGGTAGAACGGCTGAATCGCGAAGAGGAAGAAGCCGAGGATCGCACAGAGGACGATGATCGGGCCGAGTCCCATCTCCCGCACCGGGACGAAGGCGACCGCGAGGACGGCGAGCACGGCGAAGATTCCGGCGAGACCGCGCTCGACGCGAATTCTATCGGTGAGTTTCCCGCCGGCGTACTGGCCGGCGATGCCGACGACGAGCAGGCCGACGTAGATGTAGTCCGCGGGTTCGATCCCCTCGAAACCGGTCGGCAGGTCGAGGACGGCCATCGCCGGCGCGTCGTGGAGAATCTCGGGGAGGTAGGTGAGGATTCCGCGGTAGAACAGCCCCTCGAACGTCACGATGGCGAAGACGACGGCGAACGCGCTCGCGAACAGGGCGCGCGATCCCGAGACGAACTCCGAGAGCGAGAGCGGTTCGGAGGCGTCGGAAACGTCGTCGGCGTCGACCGCACCCGCCGGATCGAAGCTCGCACTGAGTCCGTACGCGAGACCGACGAAGCCGGGAACGGCGAGGACGGCGGCGACGAGTTGCCACTCGAGGCCGACCATCAGTAACGTCGCAGTGACGAACGGACCGAGCGCGATGCCGACGTTGCCGGCGATGCCGTGGTAGGCGAAGACCGTCGGTCGTTCCTCGACGCCGGTGCTGATCAGCGCGAGTCCAGCTGGGTGATAGACGCTCGCCGCGACCCCCCACAGAACGAGGGCGAGCGCGATCGTGGCGATCGAGTCCGCGAACGCGAGCACAACGAAGGCGAATGCCATTCCGCCAAGACAGACGAGGATCAGCCGTTTAGGGCCGTAGCGGTCCGTGAGGACGCCAGCGGGTAGTGCACCGAGGCCGAACGGCGCGTAGCCCAGGGCGACGATCAGGCCGAAGACCGCAACACCGGCGTCGGGAAACTCGGTCAGCCAGACGACGAGAAAGATCGGGATCGACGTCTCGAACCAGTGGACCAGCGAGTGGCCCAGCATCGTAAAGTTCGCGATCGCTCGATCATTGTCGGGAAGTCCGAACACAGTTCGTTCAGTGCGATACTACACCTGCTATCGATATTTAACTGGTCGTATTTCGGCCGTTCGATCGAGGTATCCGATTGACATCCTCCCCGCCCTGAAGGGCGAGGATTCCCGCGTTGGGATATTGTGGTTTACGACGTGACCTGTTCTTGAGGTACGAACGCACCAGTTTCCTTGTCAAACAGGAATGTCGATGGCTGTGCCAACCAGCCGTTACTCCTATCTCCCCCATCACAGGCGAGACTCGGAGATACTTTCTGTCGAATGTTCTCAGCACCATTCACATCAGCGTTCGCCACCATATCGCATTCGTCGCACACGTACAACCCACGTTCAACACGGTTCGCGTCACGTTTGCGAGCACAACATGAACACGACTTCGATGTATCCCGCTCGGATACCTCCTCAACCGAGATACCTTCCGTTTCGGCCTTGTATTCAAGGAGGTCGGTGAACCGGTCGAACGCCCACGAGTGCAAGTCGAGGTTGCCGTGCTTCCCCCAGTTCTTCGCCTCACCGTTCTCCTCGTCTTCGCGGATACCAGAGAGGTCGCCAACCGCGATGATTCCAACACCCTCGTCAACACACCGCTGGACGATGTGTTTTGAGAGTGTGTGGAAGTAGTGAGTACGGCGAGCTGATTTCTTCTGGTTCAACCGCGTGGCCTGTTCGGAGTTCGAATCGTCACACCGGGCAATCCGCTTGCTGAAGTAGTAGTCGTCCTGCTTCAGGCAGCTCAGCGGGTACAGTTCGCTGTGGCCGTCTTCGTAGGCGAGTGCGGCAAAGTTGTTGATGCCGAGGTCAATACCCACCGTCTTCTCACCAGGTGATTCGGCCACTTCGATCTCGACTTTGCACACGAAGTGTAGTTCCCACTCATCACCTGTCCAGACTGCCCGTACTTGTTGGACGCTCTCTACGGTGGAGAGGTCAACGTCGGGACGAGTCTGGTATTCGCAGAGGATGAAGTCCGACCAGTGCTCTTTGAGATTCGAGCCTTTTGAGAGCCGAACACGGTCGTACTGGGTATCGAGCTTGAAGCCAGCGGCTTTGAACGTGATTGTGCTTCGTGGATGTTCGTCACCGTATTTGCGGTAGCCGGGCGGATTCGCCCGCGTGTCTCCGTTGCGCCGTTTGCCGTACCAGCCGTTGAACGCCTCAGCGAGTTCTTGAAGGACTCGCTGACTTGACTGAGAATGTAGGTCATCGTAGCGTTCGTACGACTTGAGGTACGAGGTGAGTTCGTCGTGTTCTGGGATATAGTCGATTTCATCCCAGACACGACTAATTGTCCACCGTCCGACGTTCCAGAGTTTGCTGGCGGCGAACCCGAGCGAATCGAGGTCGTCGGACACCCGTGACTGGTTTCTGATGGAAGCAGTGTAGGTGCGGGTGACGACCTCTTTCGCCATACGTAACCTATGTAAACAAATCTACTTGAAAGTATGGATTACGCAGCGTGGCATATCCTGCCGTGCCATCGAGTAGTGGTTGGTGTAGGGTAGTGTCGGATTCATCCCCGCCCTGAAGGACGGGGCTTTCTCCTGGATTCTCCGTAAATCGTTACAGCAAACCGTATCAGCCGTCCGAAAGCTGTGCTGCAAGCGCCGTCGCCCGATCGGTCAGCGCTTCGGTCGTCGCGGACGCGTCCT